>CAMZKI010000205.1 GCA_947311125.1 uncultured Chlorobiota bacterium | reverse complement strand
TTGCATGGAAGACCAAAATATTTAATTTTCAAAACCAAAATTTAGTTACTGTTCTTAAAACATTTAATACTTCGTCAATTGACTGATTTTTAAAAGAAACGGTTATTCTACATTTTTTCAGTTCGGGATTAACAAACTCAAAATGAACACAATAAGCATTTTCTAATGTTTTAAGAACAGTAACTAAATTTTGGTTTTGAAAATTAAATATTTTGGTCTTCCATGCAATATAATTTGCGTCAAAATTTTCAACTTTTCTTATTTTATTTTGTTTATCGTCAAAAATTGCTTTATCTCCGGCGTGTAAAATCACTTTATCGTACTTATTTTTATACCTATAAACGGCAACTGTTCCTTCTTTCACAACCACTTGGCGTTTATCAAAGTTTGTATTTACGTAAAACTGCGTTCCCAGAACTTCGACATAAAAACTTTCGGTTTTAACTATAAAGGGTTTCTCTCTATTTTTTACCACCTTAAAAAATGCTTCTCCTTTTAATTCTACTTTTCGTTCTTTCTTATTAAAATTTTTATCATAAACAAGTTCCGTATTTTTATTTATTGAGACTTCGGTATTATCGGGCAGTTTTGCTTCTTTAACCTCGTTAAGAGCAACTATTTTTTGTTTCTTCTCGTTAAAAACATACATAGTTACGATTCCCAAAGAGATGAGTATCAGAGCAATTACTGCAATTCGCAAAAAATAAAAGTTGTTTTTTTTCTCTTTTACGGAATGTTTTTGAGTAATAAAACTCACTTTTTGTTTAAATTTTACCCATTCATCATCAATATTTATTTTTTCAACCTCCGGTATTATTTCTTTTTGTGATAAAGACCATATTTTTTTATAGCTTTCAAATAATTTTTTGTTATCGGCACTTTGTGAAATCCAAGAATGAAGAAGAGCTTCTTCACTACGATTTGTTTCACCCGCAAGATATTTGATTATTAAATTAATATGTTCGTTTTGGTTATGCATTCAATTTATTTTCTCTGTTTCTTTTACACCTGACTACTGCTTTTACCCTGATACTATATTTCAATTATTTAAAATCATAAAAACAATAAGGGTAAGATATTCTTTCAAATATTTTCTTAATTCTTTTAGTGCCGTTGACATATGCGTTTCTACTGTTTTAACAGAAAGATTCATTTCTTCGGCAATTTCTTTATATTTTTTTCCTTCATAACGGCTTAATTCAAAAATTCTTTTCACTTTAGGATTCAAATTATTTAACACTGTATCAATTTTTTTTTGAACTTCACTTGCTTCTAATTCATCTTCGGCATTTGGATACAAACTGCTTTGATTTTTAACTATATTCTCATCCCGATTAAATTTTTTATTATCTCTGATATAATTTAAACTTCTGTTATTCACCGAGGTGTATAAATATGACTTAACAGCTTTTTGCATATTAATTTCATCGCGTTTTTCCCAAAGTTTCAGGAAAACATCATGAACAATGCTTTTTGCATCATCAATGTCATTCACAAACTTGTATGCAAATGCTGTAAGCGGCTTAAAATAGGTTTTAAAAAGTTTTTCAAAACCTGCGTCATTAAGCGATGATGATATGTTTTTTGATTTCGTCAAGTTTTTTGTTTCATCTGTTTTTTCAATCAAGTATTTATATGTTTGTAAAACAGCAGGCTTTATTGTCAGCAGCAATTTTTTTCATTTCCCCTCTGCAAAGTCTTTTAAATACCGGAAATGTTTACCGAGTTTTCCGTTTTCGGTAATGGTTGCACGTTCAATAATTCCGTCAGTGTCATCGCCGAAAAGAACGGGAAAAACTTTTTCGAGCAATCCTTTTCCGAAATCAACCGAAGCGTCGCGCGGAAGTTCTCCGGGCAAATTATCCACTGCCATAACGGTAATTGCCGTTGTTTCAAAAGGATTGCATTCTTTTTCCGTATCCGGCATATATCCGTAAAACGGTTCGGCAATAGTCGAGGGTCGCAAAGTGGAAGGTATCGGTCCGGCAATATCGCAACTCACGTCGGCAATTACCCGCATCCTGAAATCGTCTTCCTTCATATCCTCTTTAGTGAAAAAAAACGGCGAATTTTCATCCCAAAAATGACAGGCAATATAAATATCAGCTGCTTTTGTATAGGGTTTAAAAATTGATTTATACATTGAGGGGTTGTTAAAAAAATGTTGTAAGTCAAATGCTTTGCCGTCTTTTCGTTCAACGTAATATTGGGGGTCGAGTTGAGAATAAACAGGATAATCAAAAACCTTTTTTTCGTTTAAGAAATCTTCGGGCCTGATTTTTTTCACACCTGCTTTTTCAAGAATTACTGATGCTCCGTGAGCGACCCTGCCGCCGCCGGTAATTACGATTTTAACAGGGGGTAGTTTTATTTTATCTAACTCTGCAAAAACCTCATTAATATCATGGCAATCTTTTGCTCTTTTCAGATTGTATAAGTCATTTTTTATTCCGAAAGCGATTAAACCGTTGTATGCTCCTACATATCCCGCCCAATTACCGAAAGCTACCAATCGAACTCCGTTTTTATCGGTAAGATACTCATAATCAATCATTTTTATCTTTTTTTCAAGAAACGTCTGCAATAACGGGCGATTATACTCTTGTTCTTTTGCCGTATGAGAAAAAAACAAATAGGTTTTATCGTTTATAAGCTCAGGAATACTAACTTCTTTAACACCTATAAGAATATCACAATGACTGACATCATTGACAACCCGCAAACCGAGTTTTGAATATTCGTCATCTTTATAGGCTCTGATATCACTTGATTGAATAAAAAGTTCCGTATTCGGAAATTTCCTTACAAATTCGACCGCCTGTTCCGGAGACAATGCTGTTCTTCTGTCCGGCGGCGTCTTTGTTTCTTTTAATATTCCTACATTAAATTTCTTTTTCATATTTCTTCCTTTTAAATCTTTTTTGCAAAAATAGCAGATTTACGGCATTTTTTTTTATTTTAGAAGCAAATAATAATAATTTTGCGGAAAAGTAATAAGAAAATTTGTTTTTCTCTTTATTCAGCATAATTTTTGCTGTGTATTTATTAAAACAGCCTAAAGGGGTCGTTTTTGGTTTTGACAGCAAGGATAATGAATGTGTAAGCATGCCGAGCAATGTTGATTAGCTCGTAAAACTGTTCAGCAAAACAATAAAAGGCGATAATAATAATTACGCTCTCGCTGCATAACCGAAGTTTAGTAAGTTAGTGCTTAATCCTGCACAAAGTTGCAGGACGAGATGTCTCTCAAAAGGGATTTCCCGATTCCTTTTTGAACAGAGGCACCGATAACATCGGGATAGTTTCGGCAGTGCTTCGATGCCGAAATGAAACTTAAGAAGCTAAGCTTTAATATTGGGTGTCCTTTCCCGAATTAAAGTCGAAAATCAATAAAGGAATAAGCATGTAGAAAGCACTTTTGTTACTTGTTTGGACGCGGGTTCGACTCCCGCCGACTCCACAAAAAGAAAAGAAGAGTTGTATGTTCTCATATAACTCTTTTTTTCTTTATAATACGGCATAACTCATTGTTTTTACAGATGGTTACTCAGCCAGCTTAAAACATCATTATAAACTTCGTCTCTGTTGGTTTCGTTTAATGTTTCGTGTCTCGCCCCTTCATATAGTTTCATTGAAATATCTTTTATTCCTGCATTTTTATACATTTCGAAAACCTCCTTTACCTGTTTTCCGTTTTTGCTTACAGGGTCTTTATCTCCTGCAAACAAATACAAAGGCAAATCTTTTCTTACTTTATTTGCCGTTTCCGGTTTGTTAACATACTCAAGACCTTTCATCATATCGTTATAAAATCCTACGGAAAAAACCGCACCGCAATACGGATCGTTTACGTATTTATCAACTTGTTTTTCGTCTCGGCTCAACCAGTCAAATTTTGTTCTGTTAGGCTTAAATGCTTTGTTAAAATCGCCGAAAGATAAACTGTCCATTAACGGGCTCGGACTGTCTTTTTTCTTGAAAAGCATAATTATATTTGTAAGAGCAATTCCTATTTTGCCGAGTAACCCGGCACTTCCGGTTGTTCCCGAAAGTATTACGCCTCTTACAGAATCTTCATAATCTGCAATGTATGTGCGTGTTACAAATGTTCCCATACTGTGACCGAGCAGAAATACAGGTAAGTCGGGGTAATCAGCTTTTACGATTTCAATCATTTTTTTTAAGTCTGCCGTTACTTTCTTCCAGCCGTTTTTATCAGCAAAAAAGCCTTGTTTGTCAATATTGCCGGCTGTTTTTCCGTGTCCTCTTTGGTCGTATGCATATACGTTAAAGCTGTTTTCAGTTAAAAAATAGGCAAAATTGTCATACCGTTGTGCATGCTCTGCCATTCCGTGTACTATAATAATATTTGCTTT
>CAMZKI010000204.1 GCA_947311125.1 uncultured Chlorobiota bacterium | reverse complement strand
TTTATTTTTATAATTTATTCTCTGATATAAGTTTTTTTCCCGTGACACCCCGGAAAACAAGAGCCGCCGTTATTAAAAGTTTTATAATTCATATCCATTTCCCAATTACCGAATTCAGATTTTTCTTTAATCAGGTGCAGATTCCCGGATGCGTGTATATCATGACACAGGCTGCAACTTCTTCCTTTTTTACCTTTTATATGTAAAAAGTGCATATTTTTATTCCTGTTTCTGAAATTTGTTGCCGATGTCGTATTTTGTTCGGTAAGCAGACCGCTGTCATGACATTCAAAACAAAGTGCGAAATTTTCCGGTATTGCTTCTGTATATCGTTTGTCCGGATATTTTAAGTTAAGTAAATAATTGTTTTCGGAATAATGAGGATTGTGACAAACTGTACAGCCGTCAATCTCAATAGGAGGATGCACTGATTTTGCATCTTTAATTTTCAGACTTATATTCTCGATTTTTCCTTTTTTGGTTTTGATTGTTCTGTTATGACACGAAAAACAAAGTCGGCTATTTTCTTTATACAAAAATTTATTATACTTTGATGCGTGCGGCGAATGACAGTTTGAACAGCTTTTTTTGTCTTTTATAACACCGTGAACAGATTTTGAATTTTGTATCAAATCCTGACCTTCATGACAGTTAAAACACAGTGTCAAGGGTTTTTCCGCCAGAAGGTTTTTATATTGCGATTTGTGACTGTTATGACAATTTGAACAGTCATCATCAAAAGGCGGATGCACATAATCTAAATTTATTTCATTTTTTTGTTTTTCGTGACAATTGAAACATAATTGAGGTTTTTTCGATTGTAAAAATTTATTGTTGTCGGATTGGTGCGGGTCATGGCAATTTTCGCATTTACCTTCTTTTACGGGAAGATGCAAAAAGTCTTTTTCTGAGATATCTAAATCATGGCATTCGTAGCACATTTTTGAAGTCGGACTTTTGGTCAGTAAGTTTACATAAGGAGAACTGTGCGGAGTATGGCATATAGTACACTCTCCTTCGGCTGCAGGCATATGGACATTCTTTTTTGTATTTTCAGCTTCATGGCACATATAGCACAAATCGGGCATTTTTTCGTTAAGTGCAAAGTCATTTTTTTTAGTAAAATGTTCTTGGTTTACCGTAATTGAATGGCAGTTTGAACAATCGTCAGCTGCAGCATGAAATATTTTTTTATTGATAAGTTTTGAGTGACAGTCTGTGCAAGATTTCTCTTGAGCAAACATATCGACAGGCCCGAATAATATATATATTCCTGTCAGGATTAGTGCAGTAATATTTAATCCTATTTTTTTCATCAGTTTCTGAACTTTCTTATTAATCTGAAATATACTCCTGTGTAATTATTAATTTCTCCTAAAAAGTCTCTGTTATATTTTTCAAAACCAAGTGTTGCAAACAGCTTGTTGAATTGTGAGGTAAATTCCAGTCTTGCCGTAAGCAAGTCTAAGTCAATACCCTCTCCTATTTGTTTTCTGTAGCCTAATTCAAGGCTTGCTCGGGTAATATCCTGAATTCTGTAAACTGTTTTAGCCGAAATGTTTGAATATTGGTGTCTTACATTGTCATTAGTTAAATAATAATCTCTGAAATCGGCATTTAAGGACAAAATAAGGTTTCCTTTAAATGTTTTTTGTGCAGAAGCATAATATCGAATCATTTCATACGGCACTATGCTGCTGTTGTATTTGTCAAATTCAACACCTGCCGCCGCAAACTTAACATCGGTTCTGATTCCGTATTTATATTGAGTAAAATAGTTAAGGACTATTAAATCAACATTAACAAGGTTTACATAGTTTTGTTTTGCCGCATTAAAATACAGCTCTATATATTTTTTCCAAAATGATATACTTGATGAGAATTTGTTATAATTCAGGTCAAAACTGTAAGTTTCGGGCATATTCACTAAATAATTAACAAAAACTTCTGTATTGTCGGGTATTAATCCTCCGGGAAATCGTCGTATTTCAACATAATTGTCATGTTCTATTATAAGATAATCTAAATCAGGCTGATAAACAATTGCTCCGGAAATATCTGTTACTATAATTGAAGATACTTGTATAAAGGGTCTTTCAAGTAAAGTGATTTCGCCGTCGGCAAGAATATGACTTTCGTTTGTAACCTGTACGGTTACCGGCTCGCTCTGTGTATTAAAATTTTGCCTGCGGTAGTTATACGATAAATTTAATCTTCCTTTGAAAGGTATTTTTTTTGTGTAATGAAGGTTTCCTCCGAATGTATTATAGCTTTCTTCATAGGTATTATGTGTTGTTTTCCGATATTCGTAAAATATATCTGTGTTCAGACTAAGATAAAGCTTATGGCGAAGTGTTGTTCTTATATTATTTGTAACTGTATTTTGAGATTCTCGGTCTAACTTGTTGTAGTTGTAATTTGCATAAAAAGTGAAATTTTCAGGGAGTTTCAGTATTAAATTTTCATCAGCTTGAAGTTTGGTAAAATTGAATGTTCCTCTTTGGTTCTGATAAGAAACTCTTGAGCGAAAATTGTATTTTTTATCTGTGTCAAAATTAAAATTATCGTTAAGCGTGATTATGTCTGAAATAATATTTGTCTGATAAAGGTTGACATAGTCAAAAGAATAATTATCATGCAGATATGTTAAGTCATGTTTGTCATTTGAATAGAATGACAAACATGACTTAACATATCTGCATGATAATTATTCTTTTGACTATGTCAACCTTTATCA
>CAMZKI010000203.1 GCA_947311125.1 uncultured Chlorobiota bacterium | reverse complement strand
TTTGAAATTATTTTTTGAATATATTTTTGATAAGTATATTCTGTCATCGGCTCATCTAAACTCATTTCTTTTTTTAGGCGAATATTATCCGGAACCGTTTTTGATATTAGTTCGTCAACTGATGATAATCCTATTACGGAAAGCATTTTTTTTATGTCATTTTTATCCGGTCCTATGTGCCTGTTTTTAAATTCAATTTTCTGCATAATGTCAAGTTAAAATAATGTGTTTATGATTTCTGTTTTGCAAAAATAAAAATATAGCTTCGGATTAGTCTTGATTATTATCATTAAAATAAATATTTAAAAACATAGAAAGCTGAATTTTTATACCTTTAGGTATATTTTTCACTTCCGACAAAGGGGTTATACCTTTTCTCAAATCCGATACTTGTTTCGCCCCCGTGCCCGGGATAAATTGCCATATCATCAGGCAAGTTGAATAGTTTTGTTTTAATATTTGAAATAAGTGTGTCGTAATCTCCGCCGGGCAAATCGGTTCTGCCGATACTTCCTTTAAATAAAACGTCTCCGACAACGGCAAAGTTATCTTCTTCAGAAATAAAGCTCAGGCTTCCTGCCGTATGTCCGGGAACGTGTAATATTTTTAATTCTGAATACCCGAACTTTATACTGTCTCCTTCTCCTGTAAAAACTTTAATCGGAGGCGGGGCATCCATCTGTATTCCGTAAAGTTTTGCAGCATTTGTCGCATTGTTTATGTTAAATTCTTCTTCTTTATGAGCCTCTGTTTCAAGATTGAAGCTGTCTGATACAAACTTGTTTCCGAAGACATGGTCTAAGTGACAGTGAGTATTCAGCAGTTTTACCGGTTTTAATCTGTTTTCTTCCAAAAATTTAAGAAGATAATTTTGCTCCTGCTTATTGTTGCAAGCCGGGTCAATTATTACACAATCTTTTGACTTGTCATAAATTATATAAGTATTTACTTCAAACGGACTGAATATTATTCTTTTTATTTCCATTTTTAAGAATATTTATAATTTCTCAAATATAGAAATAATTGTTTATTTTGAGGTTTAAATTATATTGATATGAATAAAGATTCAAAAATATACGTTGCCGGAAATACCGGGCTGGTCGGAAGTGCAATAGTTAAAAAACTTTCGGCAAAAGGATATGAAAATTTGGTTTTCACCCCGCATTCAGATTATGATTTGACAGATTACGAGAGTGTTACGAACTTTTTTGAAAGGGAAAAACCTGATATTGTTTTTCTTGCAGCGGCAAAAGTAGGCGGAATTGTTGCAAATAATACATATCGGGCAGATTTTATTTATCAAAACCTTCAAATTCAGAATAATATTATTCACCTGTCATATTCTAACGGTGCAGAAAAGCTGATTTTTCTCGGGAGCTCGTGTATTTATCCTAAAAACAGTCCCCAGCCGATGAAAGAGGAATATTTGCTGACATCAGAACTTGAATATACAAACGAGCCGTATGCTATAGCCAAAATTGCGGGAATAAAAATGGTTGAAAGTTTTAATTTGCAGTACGGAACAAACTTCTTGGCTGTTATGCCTACTAATTTATACGGTTATAATGACAACTTTGATTTGGAAAAATCTCATGTTTTGCCTGCTTTAATCAGAAAAATGCATTTGGCGAAAGCCTTGTCGGAAAATAATTTTGATGCGATAAAAAAAGACTTAAACAAAATGCCGGTAGAGAATATATGCGGAGACAATCCTAAAAAAGAAATAATTGATGTCTTGAAAAAATACGGTATTACCGAAAACAGTGTTACGCTTTGGGGCAGCGGAAATCCCAGACGAGAATTTTTACATGCGGACGATTTAGCCGATGCTGCTGTTTTTATTGCGGAAAATATTGATTTTAAAGATATTCTGAAAAAAAATTACGGCATTGAAAAGCCGAATTTTCCGTTTATCGGCAAAGAAATAAGAAATACTCATATTAATATAGGTACAGGAAAAGATATTTCGATAAAAGAACTTGCGGAAATAATAAAAAATGAAGTTGTCAAGTTCAACGGTAATTTAATATGGGATAAAAACAAGCCTGACGGCACATACAGAAAACTGCTTGACGTAAGCAAGCTGCATTCGCTCGGATGGAAAGAAAAGACCGATTTTTTAAGCGGAATAAAGGCTGTTTACAAAAATTACGTTTTGTAATCTGCTTTTTACTGTCTAATAGTCTGTGTGTATCCTTACACCAATAACGAGGATGTCGTCAATTTGCTCGTATGTTCCTCTCCAAGTGTTAATTACTCGTTTCAAAATTTGTTTTTGTTCCTCAGCGGGTTTATCATAATTGTTTAGCAGCATATGCCTGAATCTTCTGTATTTAAACTTTTTAGAGTCCGGACCTCCGAATTGGTCTACATATCCGTCAGAAAAAATGTAAATCATATCATTTTCTTCAACATTTATCACATGGTTTGTATATGAGCCGTATGTCAGGTAATTTGCCGGAGAAACAGAGAATCTGTCACCTTTAATTTCTGTTATTTTATCATCTCTTATAATAAAAAGCTGGTTCATTGCTCCCGCAAATTCAATTATGTTCTTTTTTTTGTGTATTGCAATCAAGCTAAGGTCCATTCCGTCTTTTAGTTTATGTCCGTGTTCTTCATTGCGGAACATAGAATAAATACCTCTGTTTAAATGATCCAGAATTTTTGACGGTGTTTCTATTCCCGATTCTTTTATGTTTTTCAGTAAATCAAGGCCAATAATAGACATAAATGCTCCGGGTACCCCGTGCCCTGTGCAGTCAACAGCTGCCACAAAAATTTTATCTTCTGTTTCGTCAATCCAGTAAAAATCTCCGCTGACAATTTCTTTTGACATAAATAAAACAAACGAGTCCGGGATTATTTTTTTTATTTGATCTTCTGCCGGGAGCAGTGCATTAATAATGCCGGATGCATATCTCATACTTTCGGAGATATTATTATTCTTAATTGCCAAAAGTTCTTTTTGTTTTTCTACCTCCTTTGCCACTAACTGTTTTTCGTGAAGTATTCGGTTTTCTTTTCTTATTTCTTTGTTATAAATCAAAAATCCGCCGCCGATTAAGATTATGAATAATAAAATATATGTTATATAGGCTCCGGTTGTAAGCCATAGCGGGGGAGAAATAGCTACTTTTATTTCAGTAGGCTCAAGGTTCCAATTATTATCACTGTTTGCACCTATAATTTGAAAAGTATAAGTTCCGGGGGCAAGTTGAAAAAAGGTGATAACATTATTATTTCCGAGATCTGTCCATTCAGAACCTGATTCTTTTATCCGATATTTATATTTATTTTTTTGAGGAAAAGAGTATTCAAGAACCGCAAAGTGAATATCAAAACTGTTTTCTTTATAATTAAGATTTACGGTTTTTTCATTGTTTAAAAAGACCTCTTCTTTACCTTTTTTTGTTTGTTTATAAAAGTGTGTGATAACAGGTTTCGGTGTAAACTTGTTTTTTTTAATTTCATTAGTTTTAAGAGCGTTCAGACCTTTTACACCGCCCCAAAAAAGTTCATTATTTTCGTCAATATATGCGGCATTTATGTTAAACTCATAGCCTTGTAAATTATCATCTGTTGTATAATTTGTAACATCTTCGGTTTTCGGGTTAAATTTAATTATTCCGCGGTTTGTGCTCATCCAGAGGTTTTTGTCTTTATCCTCTAAAATTGTATATATAAAATCATTACTGAAACCGTGGCTTTGTGAAGTGTAATAGGCAAAAGAGTCCTTTTCCGGAATATACCTGTTTAATCCGGTTCCGGTTCCTACCCAAATAATCGAATCTGAGCTTTCAAAAACCGTAGGAACTATGTTGTTGCTTATTTTATTGTTTTCTTTGGTATAGTTTACAAAGGTTTCTTTTACGGGATTAAATTTGCTGAGACCGTAAAGTGCTGCTATCCAATAGTTCCCGTCTGTTCCTTTTATCGTTTTAAAAACCTCGTTATCAACTATTCCGTTGCCGAAATCTTTTTTAGTAAAACTTATTATTTTATTATTCTTGTACTTATAGAGCCCTTTGTAGGTAGAAAACCATATAATATCTTCATCAAAAAGAATATTTGAGAGACGGTTTTGAGTAAAATACGAATCAAAATCTTTTTTTACAAACGCCGAAAAAGGAATAAACTTTTTTTTATTTATATCGTAAATTACGGGACCGTTATTTGTTCCTATCCATATGTTTCCTTTCGGGCTCTTTACAATACAAAATATATTATCATCGGTAAGCCCGGAATTTTCTTTATTATATTGAATAACATTTCCTGTTTTTCTGTAAAACAGGTTTAAGCCCTGTCCTCTTGTGCCCAGCCATATTATATCATTTTTCACGTCATGATAAACAGCGTAAATTGTATTAGATGAGAAGTTTATGTTATTATTTCTGTCTTTCCTGTATAGTTCAAAATTTGTTTTTTTTGAGTCAATTTTAAAAATCCCGTAATCTGTGGATACCCAAAATATTTCAGACCTGTCTTTAAAAATGTTGGAAACATTTCCTATTTTAACTTCATCGTAAAAATAATCTTCCAGATTTACTCTGAAAAAATCAGATTCTCCGGAGTTTTGATACAATCCGTTAATATCCCCGACTCTGATTATATCTCGATCAACATAAATTGACTGGATTTGTGTAAAGTTTACTTTGGTTTTATACTCTGTAAATTTATTCTTTTCTGTATTAAAAAGAAAAAGTTTATTTTCAGAACCTGCCCATATTTTTTGCTTATTTTCACAAAAAACCGCATAAATATCTTTATTGGCATCAGAAGGGCTGTCAATTTTATAAGTTACGAACGTTTTTGTTTTTTTATTAAATCTGACAAGACCTCCTGCTGAGCCTGTCCATAAATTTTCAGAATCATCAACAATACGAAAAATATCAAAGACCCCCCCGGAAATATCTTCTTCGTCCTGATGCAGTTCGTATTTAAAGAACTCATTTTTTTTTGTGTCATATTCTATTATTCCGTCTGAGGTTCTAATCCAAGCCGTTCCTGTTTTATCAACGGTAACAGCTTTTATATTTGTTGAGAAGGTTGATTCTTTATGTTGTTTATTTTTAAGAATTACTTTGAACTTGTTTGTTTTATAATTAAAAACTTCAAGGCCGTTATTATTAACTATCCAAAGCATAGAGTCTTGAGACGGAAATAAATCAATTATAAAATTATCCGAAAGAGATTGCTTGTCTGCAGGGTTTTGCCTGAATGTTTTAAAATCGTAGCCGTCAAAACGATTAAGTCCGTCTTGTGTTCCTATCCATATATATCCGGTTTTATCCTGGCAAATGTCTGTGGTAAAACTTTGAGAAAGCCCGTCGCGAATTATATAATGTTTAATATTAAGCGGTTTGTTTTGAGAAAATGCAAAACCCGAAACAAAGAACAAGAATAATATATTTAAATATTTTAAAAAATGTCTTTTCATTAAGTGTCCGGTAATTATTCGAATACGATTAGTAGTTCATTTTTTTCTGCGGAATTCCCTGTTTTTACTTTTATGTCTTTAATTGTAACATCAGTTTCCGCTTTCAGATTGTTTTCCATCTTCATAGCCTCTAATACGAGTAAAGTTTCGCCTTGTTTCACAAAATCTCCTTTTTTTACCGGAATATTTACAATCAAACCCGGCATTGGTGCTCTGAGTTCTTTTTTTACATCTGCTTTTTTGCTTTTTATTCCCATATTTTTAAGAAGAATATCAAGCTCATCATAAACTTTTACGTCAAATGGTTTTTCGTTAATTTTTAATGAAATATTTTTTTCTTGATTGTCTGCAGATATAATGATTATGTTATATGATTTGTTATTAAAGATGATATGATAAGACTTGTCATTATTTTTTACAATATCTAAATGAAATGACTTTCCGTTTACAATTCCTTTCAAAAAATTTGTGTCGGTAAATTCTGTTTTGTATTCCTTACGGTCAATTTTTGCTGTAAACATGTATATATCGTTTTAAAACAGTTATTTAAAAGTCTTGTGAAATTCTCCTCAACTCTTTTATATTTAATATCTTTATTTTACGTTTGTTAAGTTGAATAATTTTGTCTTTTTTAAATTCTGATAAAAGCCTTATAACAGATTCTGTTGCTGTTCCGACTAAACCGGCAAGTTCTTCTCTTGTCAGAAATATATTTAAGTCTCCGTCACTGTTTGTTCCGAAATTATCATACAGCAAAAGTAAAATTTCAGCAAGTCGTTCTCTTACGTTCTTTTGTGCAATATCTAAAATATACTTATTAGCATCTCCCAGTTCTTTGCAGGAAAGCTGCATTAAACTTAGTGCAAAATCAGAGTTTTCTTTTATCAGCTTTAGAAAATGAGTTGCAGGGATAAAACACACCGAACTTTCTTCTACAACCTTAGCTGTTGTACAGGCTGTTTCATTTGACAAAACAGAACGGTATCCGAAAATATCTCCAGATTTTGAAAATCTGATTATCTGCTCTTTCCCGTCATTACCTGTTTTATAGTGTTTTACTATTCCGCTGTCCAGGCAGTAGATGCCTGTAATACGACTGCCTTCATGATATATTACTTCTCCTTTATCGTATTTATTACAATTTTTTATATAAGACAAAATATCATATTCGTCTTTTGTTATTTTTTTAAAAATATCATTAGTGATACTATAATTTTCACATTTATTTATTTTATCGTAACTCATTTGTAAACTAATTATGCAAAAATAATTAATTTTAAATTTTTAGACGTCTTTATTTTCTTTATTTTTGCAATTTAATTAAATTATAAAACATTACAATAAATAAATTTTTATAAACTATGAGCGAAACAGTTAAAACAAATTGGAAGGGGAACATGGCTTTTGAGTGGGATGTTAACGGACATAAAATTATTATTGATGCAAAGGAATCTGTAGGCGGAGAAAACAAAGGTCCTCAGCCTAAGCCGTTTATGCTGGCAGCTTTAGGAGGATGTACCGGTATGGATGTTATTTCAATTCTTAAAAAAATGAGAGTTACAGAGAATTTAGCAGACTTTTCGACAGAAGTTGACGGGGAATTAACAACCGAACATCCGAAACATTATATTTCTATGCACGTTAAATATATCTTCACGGCTAAGAGCGGCACAGAACTGCCTTATGAAAAACTGAAAAAAGCCGTAAACTTATCAGAGGAAAGATATTGCGGAGTAAGTGAGGTTTACAGAAAAGCCGGTGTAAAAATGAGTTCTGAAATAATTATTAAATAGAAAACAGAACTCCCTGCACAAATTTACTGTCTGTGCAGGGAGTTCTGTTTATTCTGCTTTTATTTCATAGTTATAAATTTGATTTCCGTCAGAATCAAAAAAATCAACCTTTAAAATTCTCTCATTTTTTCCCTTCCACGGAAAATACTGTAAAATTTCTTTGGTTTATAAGAGACCCGTCAATTCTGAGCGTATTTATTTCATTCTTTTTAATCGAAGCATGATGAGAAGTCAAAGGAGAGCAGGTTATATCGTAAATTACCGGATTATAACCGCTTTTTAGCATGCTTATTTCAGAGTGATGTCTGTCACCTGTAATAAAAATTACATTTTTAATTTTGTGTCTGTAGATAAAATCTATTATCTCTGTCCTCTCCTGTGAAAAACCGTAGTTTGTGTAAACTTCATACATTCCTCCGTCGGTAAGAAATTGTCCGCCCATAACTATAAATTTAAATTTTGCGTCACTGCTTACCAGTGCATTTTTCAGCCACTCTTTTTGTTCCTTGCCGAGTATAGTTTTATTATCAGCAATTAATTTATCCGGGTCTCGAAAAGTTCTGTTATCTAATAAGAAAAAATCACAATCTGCCCAATTAAAAAAACTTATTGCTCCTTTTATATCGGCAACACCGTAAGAAGGATTTGCCCAAAATAATTCGAAGGCATTTAAAGATTCGTTTTTATTCCAAAAACTTTTATCTGAGTTGTTAGGTCCGAAATCATGGTCGTCAAGAATAGCGTAATTGTGTGTTTCGGACAAAAGTCTTTGCATTTCTTTAGTCGAACGTGTATGTGTATACCTGTGTAAAATTCCGGTTTTTGTATTCCAGTCCGGCTCCCTCAGATAAACATTATCACCCAGCCAAAGCATAAAATCAGGATTTTTATCTGCAATGCTTTCAAATATTCGATAATCTCCTCCATAGCCTTTTCCGGGCCTGTCATACTCCTGTTCGTTTATGTATGCACAGCTTCCTGAGGCAAACCTGAAATTCGGCGGGTCAGTTCTCCACTTCCATAATTTTTGTGTCGTAAATTTTGTGTCGTAATCAGATTTTATTTTTTTATTGTTAATATACAAATCATAATGATAAGTATTTCCCGGTTTTACCGCATCTGCAATTAAGTGAGCTGTGTATGCTTTCTCCTTTTGAGTTTTAACTATGTTCGTTGTGAAAGTTTTTTTCGGTTCTTTTATATTATAATATTTTACCTTTACATCAGCTTCTTTTTTTGTCTGAACCCAAAGCATAACTTCAAACATTTCGGAATAACCGAGCATAGGCCCTGACTGTAACAACGTTTTTTGAGCATCCGCATCCCAAAAATGTAACACGAAAAAACTAAGAAATAATATTTTTAATTTCATAATTGCCTGTTTTTATTTTAATAATTTAATTTATATTCAAAAATAATTGTTAAAAATTGTTTAACAAGGGGCAAATATAGACAGAATCAAACATTTAATAAAAGATAATTCATATCCGAAAGTTGCTGTTAAAAATAATAAAAATTAAGTTTAGTATTCGTTTCTTTTGATTCTTAAGATACAACAAAAATAAAAGAGTTCTTCATTCTAAATTACATATTTTTTTAAAACTTTTTTAAAAAAAGCTTGCAGGAAAAAAAATAAGCTGTATGTTTGCCGCCGTTTTTTGAAAAAGGCAGGTGTGCAAATACCGTAAACACATAAAAATAAACCGGTTATACCTACCTCAATGGGAAAATCCCAAATCAAGGATAATTAAAAACCTTGATTTATTGTTGAACAAAAATTAATTAAATGAAAATTTATTTCAGAAGTTCATTACTTTTTCTGATAGGAATGTTATTTGCGCCGAATTCATTTTTCGGCGAGTTTATTTTAAATAAAAATACAAACTCCGATGTAAAAGAAGTTGAAGTCAGCCATGCCGAAAAAAATTACATCAGCAAATATCAATTTGAAAAAGGCTATGAAGAAGCTATCGAATTTATAAAGAAACATGAAGGCTTTGCCGGCGGCAAAGCGTATTACGATGCTGCAGGAATTAAAACTATCGGATACGGGCACGTTGTTAAACCCGGAGAAGAATTTCCTGAACGTATTACAAGACAACAGGCAGAAAATTTACTGAGAAAGGATTTTGATAAAGCCGTAAAGGCTGCTGAGCGAACAACAGACGTTGAAGGTTATAAAAAAATTGTAGTTGCTCACTTTATTTACGCAAAAGGTATAGGTAATTTTCAGAAAAGCACTTTCAGAAAAAAAGTGCTTGCAAACGAGCCTGTAGACGAAGAGCTTAAAAAATGGTGCTATTACAGAAACAAAGACGGGGTTCCCGTAAGAAGTGAGTATATTTATAAAATACGTTTATGGGAAATTGAAATGTATAACCGAGAAATGTAAGTTTTGTTCCTTATTTGATAAAAAATCCTTACTTTTGAGTAAGGATTTTTTGTTGTTTCAAAGGTTATGAAAAAAGTTTCTGTTCTCGGTGCCGGGCTTGTAGGAAAAACTATTGCGATTGATTTGCACAAAAAGTTTGACGTAACATCTTACGATATTAATGAAGACAACCTTGTTTTTTTATCAAAAAAGTTCGGCATAAAAACAAATAAAGCAAACTTAAACGTCGATGAAGAGATTCAGAAGGCTGTTAAAGATGCCGACTTTGCTGTTTGTGCCGTTCCGGGTTTTATGGGGTTTAAAACTTTAAAACAAATTATTAATGCCGGTAAAAACGTTGTTGATATTTCATTCTTTCCGGAAGATGCTTTCAAACTTGATAAGCTTGCAAAAGAAAAAGACGTTACGGCGATTGTTGACTGCGGAGTTGCTCCCGGTATGGGCAATATTATTTGCGGTTATTATAATAAACATATGGTAATTGAAAAATATGAGTGTTATGTCGGAGGTTTACCTTTCGTGAGAGAATGGCCCTTTGACTATAAAGCCGTATTTTCACCTATTGATGTTATTGAAGAATACACACGTCCTGCACGTTATATACAAAACGGAAAAGTTGTTGTAAGAGAAGCTTTGTCAGACACGGAATTAATAACTTTTAAAAATATCGGCACTCTGGAGGCATTTAATTCCGACGGGCTTCGAAGTTTAATAAAAACTATGAAAATACCGAATATGACAGAAAAAACCCTGCGGTATCCCGGAACTGTCGAATATATGAAAGTTTTAAGGGCTTGCGGCTTTTTTGACAAAGAAAAAATTAAAGTTGGCGGAAAAATGATAAGCCCTTTAGATTTAACGGCAAAACTGCTTTTTCCGAAATGGGAATTAAAAAAAGGAGAAAAGGAATTTACCGTTATGCGAGTTATTTGCAAAGGAAAAGAAAACAGAAATAACGTAAAATATATATATGATTTATTTGACGTTTATGACGAGAAATCGAATACAACTTCTATGGCAAGAACAACAGGATATACCTGTACCGCAGCCTTAAACATGATTGCTGACGGGCTATATGATAAAAAAGGTATTTCTCCGCCGGAATATATAGGAGTGTCAGAAAACAATTTCAGATATATCTTAAATTACCTGAACGAAAGAGGTGTAAATTATAAAATGAAAAAATCATTTTAAATTAGGAACTTTCTTATACTCCCTGAAATAAGCAGGTTTCGACACCGCTACTTAGACTCGTTCTAAATAAGCTCTTTTTTGGACTGTTTCTTTTCTTTAAATTTGCAGATAATAATACAAACAATTAAATTTTACACATTATGGCTATTAAAAAAGTATGGGTAGAAGACGGCTGTATTTCGTGCGGACTTTGTGAAGAAGTTGCTGAAGATATTTTTGAAGTTGATGAACTTTCAGAAGTAAAAGAAGGAGCAGATTTCGAAGCAAACGAAGACGCTATAAAAGAAGCAGCTGAAGGATGCCCTGTAGAAGTAATAAAATTTGAAGAAGAATAATTAATAATTGCACTTCAAATCTTAAGGAGGTTTTCTCAAAAGAAACCTCCTTTTTTAATGACCGGAACTTTTTTATTTTAAATATAAAATTTGTATATTGGGAGAAATTTTAAAACTGTAATTTTATGAAAGGATTAGCTTGTCTTGTGAAAGAAGAATTTTTATCTCTGTGTGAAGAGTGCACGAACGGAATGGTATTAATCAGCAAAAGCCCTTTCGGTTCATATTATTCGGAACAGCCGGAAGTGCAAAAAACGCCGGAAGTATTGTATATTGCCGTAAAGCCTTTTAACGAATGCCTGGAAAACAAAATGGTTTTACTGAGACAGGCAATGAAAAAACACGGAAAGAATCTGATAATGAATTATGCACACCTTAATCTTTTTAACAAGCCTACACCGGTAATAGTTTATCATGCAGAAGATGTTTCGGAAGGTAACTTCATTCTTGAAAAATTGTCGGAAAACGGTATCGACATTATTAAAAAGATTAAGGTGTGCATAATTCATTATCAGATTCTTTCCGTGTTTTTTCATTGCCTGTCTCAGTAAAACCATTTTGTTTTCCAGGCATTCGTTAAAAGGCTTTACGGCAATATACAATACTTCCG
>CAMZKI010000202.1 GCA_947311125.1 uncultured Chlorobiota bacterium | reverse complement strand
TTTATTTTTTTTTTAATTTCGCACCGTAATATCAATGACATTAATAATAACAATCCGATTAAACTTTTAATATGGGAATTGAAGCATTATTAGTCTTTCCTCTTGCAGGTGTTGCTCTTATACTTATAGCAAACTTTCTCTCAAACCTCATTTCATACAAATCTGAAAATGAACGAAAAAAAGAACCGTATGAAAGCGGTATGCAGACAATAGGTAAAACCTGGATACAATTTAAAGTAGGTTATTATCTGTTTGCAATTATCTTCTTGATATTTGATATAGAAGTAATCTTCCTGATACCTTGGGCGGTAGTTTTTAAACAAGTAGGAGCCGTTGCACTTTTAGAAATAGCAATATTTCTTTTAATTTTGGGGATAGGCTTACTTTACGCATGGAAAAAAAGAGCATTAAGATGGGAGTAAAAAAAACAAAACTTAAAGATTTCCCGGGAACTATACTTCCTGCAGGAAACGGAGGAAACATTGTTGTTACTACATTAGACAGTGTAATAAACTGGGGCAGAAAAAACTCACTTTGGCCTCTGTATTTCGGAACAAGTTGCTGTGCAATAGAAATGATGCAAACAGGTGCAGCAAGGCACGATTGGTCAAGATTCGGTTTTGAAGTAGCAAGACCGACTCCCCGCCAAGCAGACTTAATAATTATAGCAGGAACAATAACAACAAAAATGGCTCCTGTTTTACGTCGTTTATACGACCAAATGGCGGAACCCAAATATGTTATTGCAATGGGTGCGTGTGCCGTATCCGGAGGTCCTTTCTATTTCAACTCATACGCAGTTGTAAGAGGAGCCGACCACATTATCCCTGTTGATGTTTACGTTCCGGGGTGCCCGCCTCGCCCGGAGGCATTACTCGACGGAATGCTGGCTCTTCAAAATAAAATAAAAAACGAAAGCATGGCATATCGCACAAAACATAATCCTATCGACGGTTTTGACGAAGGTCTCCATAAATAATTGTATTATGACAAATACCGAAATTAAAAATAAAATTGAAAAAATATTAGACGGATTGGTTTTCTCCGGTGAAGAATCTGATTTTTTAAGAATTGAGACAAATAAAGATAAAATAAGAGATTTGATGAAAAAATTAAAAGAAGACGGTGAACTATCTTTCGATTATTTGTTTTCATTAACAGGTGTAGACTTCGGAGAAGAATTAGGAGTAATTTATCATTTAGAATCTGTTAAAACCCGAAAACTGATTCAGATTACGGTAAAAACAAAAAGGGAAAATGCCGAAATCGATACAATTCACGATATATTCCCTGCTGCTTATTTTAATGAAATTGAAGCACACGAATTTTTCGGTATAAAATTTAAAAATCACCCCGATTTAAAACATCTTTTCCTTCCCGAAGACTGGGACAAAGGCTATCCTATGAGAAAAGATTATACCGACATTAATATGCTGATAAGATAAACAAGATATGGAAGAATTCTTAACAGATCAACTTAAAACACAGGAATATTTTCTCAATATGGGTCCGCAGCACCCTGCTACGCACGGAGTATTGAGGTTGTTGCTGAAACTTGACGGAGAAATAATCAGAAATGTTGACATGGATTTAGGTTTTATCCATCGCTCAATTGAGAAAATGTGCGAACGGAATACCTATAAACAAATCATTCATTTAACCGACAGGTTGGACTATCTTTCGTCTCATATGAACAACGAGGCTGTATGTCTTTTAGTTGAAAAAGCTCTGAACATTGAAGTATCTGACAGAATCAAGGTCATAAGAACAATGATGGATGAACTTACCCGTATCTCATCGCATGTTCTTTGGTGGGGGGTTATGGGTATGGATATAGGTGCATTAACAACTTTTATGTACGGCTTCCGTGAAAGAGAGATGATTAACGACATTTTTGAGGAAACCTGCGGTGCCCGTCTTACGATGAACTACAACGTAATAGGAGGCTTAAGGTATGACCTGCACGAAAATTTCGTCAAAAGAGTAAAAGAATTTATCAAACACTTTAAGAAAAAACTTCCTGAATATGACAAACTCCTTACAAACAACGTAATTTTCAGAAAACGTATTGAAGGAGTCGGCTATATATCCGAAAAAGATGCTGTTGCATACGGACTTAACGGACCAACGGCAAGAGGATCCGGTGTTTCTTGCGATATTCGAAAAATACACCCTTACAGTGCATACGACAGAGTTGATTTTGAAGAAGTAATTTTCACCGAAGGTGATTCTTATGCCCGCTATAAGGTAAGAATTCAAGAAATGTGGCAATCTCTTTCTATTTTAGAGCAATTAGTTGATAAAATCCCTGAAGGAGAATACAGAGTAAAAACAAAAGCAGTGATTAAACTTCCGGAAGGTGATTATCTGCAAAGAGTAGAAGCGGCAAGAGGAGATTTCGGTATCTTTGTCAAAAGTACCGGACAGAAATTCCCTTACAGAGTAAAATTCCGCTCTCCGGGTTTTGCAAACCTTACGGCTCTGAATAAAATGACACAAGGATTAAAAATTGCCGACTTAGTCGCCGTATTATCAACTATTGATATTGTTGTTCCTGATATTGACAGATAAAATTATCAAACTATGGTTTTAAATATTTTTACCGATATTCATAATTTGCTGCTCGAATATATGTCCGAAGAAGCAACGCATATTACCGAACTTATACTAATTGCCGCTGCTTATCTCGGTATCTTTGCAATACTCGGACTCTTGCTCGTCTGGCTTGAAAGACGAGTTGCAGGTTTTTTCCAATTACGTCTCGGACCGAACAGAGTCGGCCCTTTCGGCTTATTTCAAACAATTGCCGATGCCCTTAAACTTGTCTCAAAAGAGCTGACGGGAACCGTAAAAGCTGACAGCCAATTATACAGAATAGCACCTTATTTTGTTATTACCACAGCATTGATGTCATTGGCATTAATTCCGTTCTCTCAAGAAATTCAAGCTTTTGATATTAACATAGGTCTGTTTTTCTTAACCTCGGTATCATCAATAGGTGTAATCGGAATTTTTCTTGCAGGCTGGGCAAGTAACAATAAATACTCACTTATAGGAGGTATGCGTACCGGTATTCAAATGATAAGTTATGAACTTTCCGTAGGAATGGCAATTGTTACAATGGTTGTTCTTGCAGGAACTTTGCAAATATCCGAAATAATCGAACTTCAAAAAGACGGATGGTTTATATTTCAAGGACATATTCCCGCCGTCATAGCATTTATGATATTTATGATTGCAGGAACGGCTGAATCAAACAGGGTTCCTTTTGATTTGGTAGAAGCAGAATCAGAACTCGGTGCCGGCTTTCACACAGAGTATTCAGGTATGAATTTCGCATATTATTTCTTGGCTGAGTTTGTGAATATGTTTATAATCGCATCAATAGCCGTGGTTTTATTCTTCGGAGGCTGGTTATCGCCTTTCGGAATTACGGATGCTATTCCGTTTGCCGGCTTATTTTGGTTTACAATAAAAGTCATCGGAGTTATTTTCCTTTTTATGTGGTTCAGATGGACTTTCCCGAGATTCAGAATTGACCAGCTTTTGACATTAGAATGGAAATATCTGCTTCCTATAAATATGGTTAACATTGTTTTAATGGCACTGATGGTTTGGTTAGGTTTAACCCTTTAACATAAAATTATGAGTTATTTTTCAGATATAATTAACGGAACAAAAACACTTATTACCGGAATGCGAATAACGGGCAAGTATTTTTTTGTTAATCTTTTTACAAGAAAAGACGTTATTACCCAACAATATCCCGATAATATCGACACTCTGAAAATGTTTGACCGTTTCAGAGGAGAAATCACACTTTATCACAACGAAAACAACGAGCATAAGTGCGATGCCTGTACACTTTGCGTATCAGCATGTCCTAACGGTTCGCTGGAAGTCTTCGGCGACAAAAAACCGGACCCCGAAACCGGAAAAAATAAGAGATATTTAGTAAAACACATATATCATCTTGAAATGTGTACTATGTGCGGATTATGTATCGAAGCCTGCCCGCAGGATGCTTTGGAATGGGGACAGGATTATCATCATGTTCAATACGACAGAAGTAAGTTAACAAAAGTTTTAAACAAACCCGGCTCAAAATTAATGAGCGGAATAAAAGGATAAAAAATGGAAAGAATTATCTTTTACATTATAGCAGTTCTTATGATTATTTTTGCCGTTATGGCAGTAAGTAATCGTAATATTATGAGATCAATTATATACTTGCTTTTTGTTCTTATAGGTATGGCAGGTATTTACTTTATGATAGAATTTTTCTTTCTCGGAGCAGTACAGCTTACTGTTTACGCCGGCGGCATTATAGTTCTCTATGTTAATTCCGTTATGTTGGTAGAAAAAATAAACACCCCTTTACCTCCTACACCTTTTTGGAGGAAATTACTGGCGGGAGGAATAAGTTTAGCAGGAATAGTTTTAACTCTTATTGCCGTTTGGTCACACAATTTTGTAAATATTGCCGAAAGTCAGGCAAAAGAAACAAGCATAGAAGATATAGGATTAGCTTTTTTAAATTACGGAGATAAAGGATATATTTTACCATTCGAGGTGATAAGTATTTTCTGCTGGCTGCTATGGTAGGAGCAATAGTTATTGCAAAAACAAACAAACCGCAAAAAAGTAACGAACAAAAATAACCGAATTATGATTTTAGGTGTCAGTATCTATGAAATATTAACCCTCAGCACAATTATATTTTTTATAGGTGTTTACGGGTTTGCTACCAGAAAAAATTTAATTGCTATGTTGATGTCCGTAGAGTTAATTTTAAACTCTGCCGCACTAAACTTTGTAATTATCAATAAATACCTTTTCCCGGAAGCATTAGGCGGTGCTGTTTTTTCAATTTTTATAATCGCTGTTGCCGCCGCCGAAACAGCATTAGCATTAGCTATCATAATTAATCTGTACAGACTGATTATGAGTTTAAAAACAGACGATTTGGAAACAATGAAATTTTAAATAAAAATGGATTTAACTTATACAGTTTTAATACCGTTAATACCCTTATTTATGTTCCTTATTTTGGGACTTAACTATAAAAGGATAAAAGAACCT
>CAMZKI010000201.1 GCA_947311125.1 uncultured Chlorobiota bacterium | reverse complement strand
TTTTTTATTTGTTATATTTTTATTAAGTAATTACAAAAGTAAATTCTTCATTATATCTAAATATTTATATGCCGGCAAGGATATAAGTATGAACTTCCTAAAATCCCGAGTTAGAATTGTCGTGTGTCATTTATGTACATCAGATTGTTAAAGGGGATTCATAATTAAAAATAATCTTTATTATTTGAGTATATTAATAAAAATACTGAGTATATTTTCTATTTCTAATTCTTTCATATAGGATAACTCAAGACATATCCGAAAGTGATTTGTTTCGACGGGAAAAGTTTCCCTGTTTTTCTGAACAGACTGTAAAGATTTAATAACTTTGTATTTTTAGTTTGGGAGTTCAGGCTAACTTATTTTAGGGTGTTTATTAAAAGGTTATATGAAATATACAAAGACCGGAAAAATGAATCAGAGGTTTATTGATGCAGATAATAAGAACTTTAAGCTAATATTTTTCTCATTTATTATCGGTATTTTAGCAGGTACTACCGGTTCTGTATTTAGATTAGCTCTGGAGTATATTGATAATATCAGAGGTAATTTATATGCAGATGTCAGTATTTCTGATATTTCAAATTGGCTATTGCCTTTATTGTTCGGAGTTATAGGGGTTGCGGGGTCGTTATTTTTAGTGAAAAGGTTTGCTCCTGAAGCATCGGGAAGCGGGGTGCAAGAGATAGAAGGGGCTTTAGACGGTGTAAAAACATTGCGATGGAAAAGAATATTACCTGTTAAATTTGTTGCATCATTATTTTCTTTGGGAAGCGGTTTATTATTAGGTCGTGAAGGTCCGACAATTCAAATAGGGGCGAATATAGGCAAAATGACAGAAGATATTTTTAAGCAGCCTGCAGATGAGTTAAACTCGTTAGTCTCGGCAGGTGCTGCTGCCGGACTAGCAGGGGCATTTAATGCACCTTTATCGGGGATAATATTTGTTATTGAGGAGATGCACGGGCATTTTAAATATACATTTTATTCGGTTGCTGCAATTATGGTTGCCTCCGGAACTGCTGATTTTATTGTCAGGGCATTAATAGGAGCAGATTCTGTTATTAAAATGCCTGTTTTCTCAAGTCCTGATATTTCTGTTTTATGGATGTTTGTTGCATTTGGTGCTTTTTTGAGTTTTATAGGGTATTTATTTAACAAATTGATAGTTTTATCTTTAAATTTTTTTGAGAATCTTTCAAAAACTTTATTTGTAATTACTGTTATCCTTATCGGTATATTGATAACTCTTTTAGGTATTTTAAATCCCGGAATGACAGGAGGCGGCTACGGAACAATAAGAGATGTTTTGGATAATTCTTTTACGCTGCAGTTTTTGATTGTACTGTTTGTCGGCAGGTTACTGCTTACAGTTTTAAGTTACGGAACAGGTGTTTCAGGAGGTGTTTTTACACCTTTACTTGCTCTCGGTGTAGTTTTAGGGATGTTATTCGGCAATGTTTTGCATAACTATCTCCCCGAACTTATTTCAGAACCCGGTATTTTTGCAGTTGCCGGAATGGCGGGGATATTTGCTTCTACGGTAAGAGCTCCTTTAACCGGATTAGTCCTTGCTGTTGAAATGACCTCAAATTATGAAATGATATTGCCTCTTATAATTACTACCGTAACTGCATCGGTAATTACGGCACAATTGGGTAACGAGCCTATTTATACAACTTTATTAAAACGTAGTTTAGCGATAAAAAAATAACAAAACGGATGTTTTTTTAAATATTGCTGTCAAAATAATGACCGCTTTCCAGCAGAGATTTTAATTTTTCGATTTGTTTTATACTGCCGAGAACAAAAAGTTTGTCTTCTTTATTTAGTTTTATGTCGGCATTAGGATTAAACATATATGTACCGTCTTTTAATTTCAGTCCTATAATATTTGCTCCTGTTTTTTTACGGATGTCTAAATCTGCAATTGTGCTGTTTACAAAGCAAGAAGCCAAATCGCTGCAAGACAGTTCTTCAAGGTTTACATCTTGTCCTTCGCGTAACATCAGAAATTCCATAAATTCCACTATGTCAGGTTCCGTTACGAGCTTTGCCATTTTTGCTCCTCCTACAATGTCCGGCATAATAATATTATCTGCACCGGCTCGTTTCAGTTTTTTAAACGAATGTTCGTCTGAGACTCTTGAAATTATCTTGATGTTTTTATTTAAATCTCTTGATGTCAGAACTATCAGAAGATTTTCGGCATCGTTCGGTAATGTTGTAAGCAGGGCTTTGGCATTTTTTACGTTTGCTTTTTCTAAAGTTTCTTCGTTTGAAGCATCACCATGAATAACGATGAGATTTTTATTTTTTAAAATCTCTTCATTGGTTTCATCGGTAATTATTTCGTTGTCGTTATCTATAATTACGACTTTCTCATTTAAATCCAACAGGTCGCTTACGGCTTTTTTTCCGTTACGACCAAATCCGCATACAATTATATGGTCTTTCAATTTCTTAATTTTTTTGGTTCTGTAATATACTTTTACTGCTTTTCTGTAATCACCGTCAATAAAAATTCCGGTTACGGATGTTAAGAAGTAACCGAAAAGTCCTAAACTTGTTATAATCAAAACAACCGTAAAAATCATACCATGGGTTGACAGCGGTCTTACTTCCTCAAAACCTACGGTTGACATTGTAAGAATTGTCATATATACAGCTTCGGTAAAGTTGTAATTCTCGATTATAATATATCCGGCAACTCCGGATGAGAAAATAAAAAGAAGAATTACGGATGATATGTATATGTTTTTAAATTCTTTTGACATTATTCTTAAGGTTGACAAAGATTATGTATTTTGAATGTATTTATATCCTATTCTGCAATCCGGACATCTTTTTTTACTGCAGTATTCGTTGTAAAGTTGTATTAAAGATTGCGAAAAATAAGCGTTTTTTATTTTTAATCCTGTATTTTCCCATCTTTTTGTGATATTATTTTTTTCCGGTTTCATATTCTCAAGAAAAAAAACGGCTTTTTCCGTAATTTCATTATTGTCTTTTTCTTTTCCGTAAAGAAATAAAACAGGTATTACGCTGTTTATAATTATTGAATTTATTGCCGACTTTCCTGTTTTTTTGCTTTTAAAACGGGTTTCAGTTCCGAATTTGTAATGTGTGTCCCAATATTTACTTGTTTTAACGCTAAATATTTTGTCAAGTTCGGAAACATTTTTTATTTCAGTTATTTTTGAGAATAAATGAGATGTTTTGTAAATTAAATCTGCAAATTGAGAAATTCTGACAGTCGGAAAATTTGAAGGTCTGATACGCAGGAATTTCCATAACTGTGCTTCAATAGGTTTTAGTTTGTATTTTGATTTTAAAAATTTATATTCTTTTTTTAATTTAAGGTAATAATCATCGGGTATGTTATTATCCAGCATTCCGGCTTGACCGAAAAGCAGGGATTCGAGTTGAAATTTACTGTTTTTATGTTTTGCAAGGGTTATTAACGGTAATGACTTTGCAAGCATCTCAAAAGGCAGCGAGTTAATTTTGAAACCGAAAGATTTTGCCGTGAGGATGTATAATATTTCTTCCCAATTATTGTTTTTGTGTTCTAACAGCAGTTTTGCCGATTTTGTTTTTTGTTCGGCTCTTTCGACTAATACGGATGACAGCCATGAGTTTAACAAAAAAGTGTCGATTTTCGCAATGAAATGTTTGCACGGGATTTCTTCTTTTTTTTCAAGAAGTTCAGAGTATTTTTTAATTAGTTTGGTATCAAATTTTAGTTCTGCAGAAAGTATTTTTTTATTATTTTGAGATAAAATTCCTTTGTCGCAGTTCAGGGCAACTTGCAAAATTACGTTGTTGTATGCTTTGTCTGTGTGGTGGTTGTGTTTATACCAGTCGGAAGAGTTTATGTGTATTTCAATATTTCCTGCCCAAATCGTATTTCCGATTTTTATTTTAGCCGAAAAAAAATCGGGACCTGCATCAGTATTATGTGTGCCTGTTGATATGACTTCAATTTTATTTCCGTTATCATCAGTCAGTTTTTTTTTGTCGAAAAGCTTATTTTTCCAAATATAATGTAAAAAATTTTCGGATATATTATCGAGATTTTTCATCAATATCCAAAAATACGTTTTTTGAAAAAATAAAAAAAACTGTTCGGTGTTTTTTTATTGCTATGAAAAACTATTGAGCCATTTTAAGGCTGCTTTTTTGTCAGAAAATACTTTGAAGCGGTAGTTGTCGGCTTTGCTTAATTTCATATATAGCTGTCCCATAGCTGTTTCTAAGGAACTTGACAGGATAAAAGCATCGCAGATGAAATCTCGTTGTGCTAATGAGAGATTGTTTGCTTCAACAATTTTTATTAAGTCGTCCGGAGTGGTATCGCCGGAAAACCAGCCTTCTGTTGCATCGGAAAAAATTTTTAACTTTTTCGGCAATGTTTTGTCTTGGCTGAGAGATATTATGTAATTTATAAAGTCGCCTATTGTAACCTCTCCTTTTATTGTTGTTTCCAATATTCCTGTTTCGGTGTTTAGTTTGTAGGTAATCATAATATAGTAATAGTGAAAGTTGGTATTTGCAATATATTATTTTTTCAGGAAAAAAACAAATAAAAAAGCCGACATTTGCCGGCTTTTCACTTTTAAGTAATTGTCTTTTGTTATTTGACTTCTTCGTAGTCAACATCTTGAATGTCTTCATCGTCAGATTTATTATCATCACCTCCTTGTTGCTTGTCGGCATACGGGTTATTAATATCGGCATCTTGGAAATTTGCTCCCTGAGCACCGCCTTGTGCTCCTTGTTTATACATTTCCTGCGATGCAGCCTGGAATACCGTATTTAACTCATTCATAGCTTTGTCTATTGCATCTAAATCCTGACTTTTGTGAGCTTCTTTCAGTTTATTTAATGCATCTTCAATAGGTGCTTTTTTATCGGCAGGTAATTTGTCTCCGAATTCTTTTAATTGTTTTTCGGTTTGGAATATCAATGAGTCTGCCTGATTTATCTTATCTATTTTTTCTTTGGCTTTTTTGTCAGCTTCGGCATTTGCGGCAGCTTCATCTTTCATTTTTTTAATTTCTTCCTCCGAAAGACCCGATGATGCTTCGATTCTTATTTTTTGTTCTTTACCTGTTCCTTTGTCTTTTGCCGAGACGTTAAGTATTCCGTTTGCATCAATGTCAAAAGTTACTTCTATTTGCGGAACTCCTCTCGGTGCCGGCGGAATACCGTCTAAATGGAAACGACCTATCGTTTTATTGTCTTGAGCCATTGCTCTTTCGCCCTGCAGCACGTGAATTTCAACCGAAGGCTGATTATCAACGGCAGTTGTAAAGGTTTGTGTTTTTTTAGTCGGTATTGTTGTATTTGCTTCTATCAGTTTTGTCATAACTCCGCCCATTGTTTCGATACCGAGTGAAAGCGGAGTAACGTCAAGCAATAAAACATCTTTTACGTCTCCTGCCAACACACCGCCTTGTATAGCAGCTCCTATGGCAACAACTTCATCGGGGTTAACACCTTTTGAAGGTGTTTTTCCGAAGAATTCTTCAACTTTCTTTTGTATTGCCGGTATTCTTGTTGAACCGCCTACAAGAATTACTTCGTCAATATCTGAATTGGTAATTCCGGCATCTTTCATTGCAATTTTACATGGTTCAATAACTTTTTGAATCAGGTTGTCTGCAAGTTGCTCAAATTTAGCTCTTGTTAAAGTGCGAACTAAATGTTTAGGTATCCCGTCAACCGGCATAATATACGGAAGGTTTATTTCCGTGCTTGTTGAACTCGAAAGTTCTATTTTTGCTTTTTCGGCAGCTTCTTTCAGTCTTTGAAGAGCCATTGGGTCTTTTCTAAGATCAATATTTTCGTCTTTCAGAAATTCTTCTGCTAACCAGTCAATAATAACCTGGTCAAAATCATCACCTCCGAGGTGTGTGTCACCGTTGGTTGATTTTACCTCAAAAACACCGTCGCCGAGCTCTAATATTGATATGTCAAATGTTCCTCCGCCTAAATCGAAAACTGCAATAGTTTCGTCTTTTTGTTTTTTATCAAGACCGTAAGCTAAAGCCGCCGCAGTAGGTTCGTTAATTATTCTTTTTACCGTTAGCCCTGCTATTTCTCCGGCTTCTTTGGTCGCTTGTCTTTGCGAATCGCTGAAATATGCAGGTACTGTAATAACAGCTTCGGTTACTTCTTGTCCGAGAAAATCTTCGGCGGTTTTCTTCATTTTTTGAAGAATCATAGCAGATATTTCCTGCGGAGTATAAAGTCTGTCATCAATTTTTACTCTTGGTGTATTGTTTTCTCCTTTAACAACTTTGTATGACAGACTTTATACTCCGCAGGAAATATCTGCTATGATTCTTCAAAAAATGAAGAAAACCGCCGAAGATTTTCTCGGACAAGAAGTA
>CAMZKI010000200.1 GCA_947311125.1 uncultured Chlorobiota bacterium | reverse complement strand
TTTACGTTTTTTATAATATCCAATCCGTTACCGTCAGGTAAGCCTATATCAAGAATTATACAATCGTAATCATAAAGTTCACATAAGTCTTCAGCCTTATGATAGTTATCAGCTATATCTCAATATTTAATTAAAAATGAGAAATTTAATTGTGATATAGCTGATAACTATCATAAGGCTGAAGACTTATGTGAACTTTATGATTACGATTGTATAATTCTTGATATAGGCTTACCTGACGGTAACGGATTGGATATTATAAAAAACGTAAAATCATCTGAAAAGTGCAAGACCGGAATTATAGTTATATCTGCAAGAAATACGGTTGATGATAAAATTAACGGGTTAAATTTAGGAGCAGACGATTATCTGGTAAAGCCGTTTCACCTTTCGGGACTTAACGCACGTATTTATTCTTTAATGAGGCGTTTAAAATCTGAAGGAACAAATGAAATTGTAATTAATGAAATTTCTTTAAATATTCAATTCAGAGAAGTTAAAGTTTATGACAAAGTCATCAATTTGACAAAAAGCGAATTTGATTTATTGTATTATTTAATGACAAATAAAAACCAAGTTTTGTCGAAAACGTCAATTGCCGAACATTTGATAGGTGAATATGTAGATGTTATGAATTCATTAGATTTTGTTTATCTTCATATAAAAAATTTACGAAAAAAACTATTGAACGCAAATTGCAAAGATTATATAAAAACCGTTTACGGAGTCGGTTATAAATTTCTTACGGAATGAAACTGCTGTCAAAAACAAGCCTTTTAATAATTACTGTCAGTATATTTATTTTTATGATAGGTAATGTAGTTTTTTTCTATACACTGAAACATATGATAAATAAACACGTAAACAACGAACTTTTTTTCAGAATGCATAAAATAAAAGAAGAAATTGAAAAAAAGGGAATAAACGGAAATAATGTCTGTTTCAGCAATGAAATTACAATTGAACGGATAAACTCAAAAAAAATCATTAAGCCAAAAACCTGCGATACAGTCTTATATAACAGTATACAAAAAAAATACATACCTTATAAATCATTAAAATTCGTATATACTTACCAAAACAAAAATTATTTAATAACAATATACCACGCCTTACTTTTATTAAACAAGCTAATAGTAAAAATAACAGTAGCTTCCATTTTTATGGTTATCACGTTTTTATTTATGATATATATTTTAAACCGTTTTGTTTTTGAAAAAGTCTGGTCAAACTTCTTCGATAATTTAAAAAAAGTCAGAGAATACAATATTAACAGCAGAAAAAAATTAACTTTGGAAACATCAGAGATAGACGAATTTAATAAACTGAATACAGTTTTAACTCAAATGGTTGAAAAAATACAAAAAGATTTTACAAACTTAAAAGAACTGACTGAAAATACTTCGCACGAAATCCAAACACCTCTGGCTATTATTAAAAGTAAGGCAGAACTTCTTTTACAATCAGAAAATATATCCGAAAAAGATGCCGAATTAATATATTCTGTTTTAAGCACATCCGAGAGGCTGTCAAAACTGAATAAATCTCTGCTGATGATATCAAAAATTGAAAATAACCAGTTTGAAGACAACTCAATAATCAGCGTAAACGAAGTAACGGAAAAATACATTCAAAATTTTAAAATTTTATTTGAAGCCGGAAATTTTAAACTTTTTTATAAAAGCTCTGATTTGTCAATAAAAATAAACCCCGTTTTACTTGATGTTTTAATTTCAAACCTGCTGAAAAATGCAATCTCACATACCGAACACGGAAAGAAAATAAGCATTTTAATAACACAAACTGTTTTCGAAATAAGTAATTCGGGCATTCCTCTGAAAATTTCGCCCGATGATATTTTTAAACGATTTAAAAAGGGAACTGAAGATACGGAAAGAACAGGGCTCGGTTTAGAAATTGTGAAAAAAATATGCGACCATTACAAAATCAAAATTGAATATAAATACAATAACAAAAAACACATTTTTTCAATAGACTTTACTCCTCTCATTTACAAATAAGCCGTAAAACGACCGTCACATTTAGATTTAAATCATATATTCTTCAACAATGTTAAAAAACATTTAACGCACAACATTTATTAATCACAAATAAAACAATACCTGTAAATGACTATCTTACAAAACAATATCAACCTATAAAAAAATCTGTTCTTACAGAATTCAGATAAGTAACAGCAAAAAAACACATCATAAATTAGAATCATTAAAAATAAAAGAATTTCTACAAAATTGAATCTTATTTTTGAGCTGTTAATATTTAAAACGATATGATAGGATTAATAGGAATAAATTTTAAAACATCACCTATAAACATCAGAGAGAAATTTTCTTTAGATGAAAAAGCAATAATAGAATTTGCTTCAATTTTGAAAAGCAAATCCGAATTTTCAGGCTTGGTTGTTTTATCAACATGCAACAGGTCCGAATATTACTTTCATATAAGCAATTGTTGCGAGTCCTCAGCTTTCAGCTATTTACTTAAGAATCTGAAAAAATATTGCGGTATTAAAGAAAACGTCAGAGATTATTTCTATTTTAAATCAGGAGAAGAAGCATACAGGCACCTCTTCAGAGTTGTTTCCGGAGCAAACTCAATGGTCATAGGCGAAGACCAAATAGTCGGTCAGGTAAAGCAAGCTTTAAAAATAAGCGTTGATAATAATTTATCAGACACAGAACTCACAAGACTCTTTACCAAATCGTTTGAGGTAAGCAAAAAAGTCAGAACTCAAACAAAAATCAATAAAGGAGCTTTTTCCGTTTCATATGCGGGTGTTGAAAAATGCATCTCTGTTTTTCCGGATATTAAAAATTGCAACATATTGCTGATAGGTGCAGGCGAAACAGGAGAACTGACACTTAAAAGTCTTAAAAAAAAGGGTTGCGATAAAATTATAATAACAAACAGAACAACCGAAAAAGCAGAAAAGTTAGCATATGAATATAAAGTAAATTCAATGCTTTTCTCCGAATACAAAACCAAACTTTCAACTTTTGACATAATAATTGTTTCTACAGGCTCTAAACAAGCACTCATAAACAAAACCGACATTAAAAATTCAATTAAAAACAGAAATAACGTCAAACAACTTTACATAGACCTTTCCGTTCCGAGAAATATTGATTATTCGGCATCGGCAGCAGAAAATGCAATTATTTACGATGTCGATGATTTACAGGAAATTGTTAATAACAATCAGGAAAAAAGAAGAAAATTAATATCCGAAATTGATAAAATTACGGATATTTACATTGAAGAATTCAGTAATTGGCTTTCAGCCAGAACACTCAAGCCTATTATATCAAAAATAGTTTCAAACTTCAGTATAATAAACAAAAAAGAAACTGAAGGATTTAAAAAAGCAAACAAATTAGAAAACGAAACATTAATTGAAAATTACGGAGAACTAATTGCTGATAAATACTCAAGAAAACTTATAAAAAACCTGAAAGAAGTTACCCAAAACGGGAAAAAGACAGAATACATTAACATCTTAAACGAACTTTTTGAAATAAACTAAACAAACTTACAATAATGAGTTTACGTAAAATCAGAATAGGCTCCAGAGGAAGTCAGTTGGCACTTTACCAAGCATACAAAGTAAAAGAACACATTGAAAATAAATGCTCTGAGGTTAAAACAGAAATAATTGTCATACAATCAAAAGGTGACAAAATATTAGACGTTGCTCTATCAAAAATAGGAGATAAAGGCTTATTTACCAAAGAACTCGAAGAAGCCCTTTACAAAAATGAAATAGACATAGCCGTTCACAGTTTAAAAGATTTACCCACAACATTACCGGAAGGACTTACAATATCAGGAGTTTTAAAGCGAGGAGAAGTTCGCGATGCCGTTGTAAGCCTCAAAAATATTAAACTAAGTGAAATTACGGAAGATACGATAATAGCAACCTCAAGTTTAAGAAGAAAAGCACAATTACTGAAACTAAACCCTAAATTTAAAATAAAAGATATCAGAGGAAACGTAAATACACGCCTGAAAAAAATGGAAAACGGATATTGCGATGTTATGATTATGGCTGCCGCAGGCTTACAAAGGCTTAATTTTAACAAATATATCTCTGAAATTATTGACCCTTACACAATAATCCCGGCTGTATCGCAAGGTGCTATTGCCGTAGAATCAAGAGCTGATGATAAAACAACCGGTGAAATAATAAACTCAATAAACCATAAATTAACCTATGATATTACAAATGCAGAAAGAATTTTTCTGAAAAAACTTGAAGGAGGCTGCCAAATTCCTATCGGCTGCTATTCAGAGGTCAAAGAAGACACACTTACAATGACAGGTTTTATGTCATACATTGACGGCACAGATAATATCGAGCATAAAATTTCCGGAAAAATCTCAGATGCTGATAAAACAGCCTCTGAATTAGCCGAATATTTCATTTCTCAAAACTCGTTCTCTTTACTTAACAAAATAAGAAATCAAAACATCTAAACTCCGCAACAATATGTCTGCTCTGGAAGGAAAAATTATAATATCAACGGGCTCGGAAGAAAAATCGGACAAAATTACAAAACTTCTCAAAATCAAGGGTGCAAGTGTATTTAATTTCCCTATGATAAAAATAAAACACGCAGAAGAAAACGAACAGGAAATAAGCAAAGTCCTAAAAAACCTGAACAAATATGACATTATAACCTTTACAAGTGGCAACGGCGTAAAATACTTTTTTTATTGGTTAAAAAAACTTAATATTCATTTTGATTTTACAAATACTAATTTTGCAACAATAGGAAAAGCAACAGGAAACACCCTCAAATCCTTCGGTATAAATCCTGACTACGTCTCAGACAGTAAAAACTCTGAAGAATTTGCAAATAAACTGATAAAAATATTAATACCCGAAAAACAAAATATATTAATACCCACAGGAAACTTAGCATCAAACAAACTGACAGACATCCTCAGCCGACATCACAAAACAGAAAAACTTATCGTATACAAAACAGATAAAGCAAACATCCTGAATTATACATTAAGTTCAATGATAAAAGAAAACTGTTACGACTTAATTATCTTCCTGAGCCCTTCGGCAGTAAACAGTTTAATTGACAATCTTCCCGAAAATATTAAAAAAGAAAGCTTACGTTGCGTCGCCGTAGGCAGCACAACACAAAAAGCCCTGAACAACAAAAACATAACACCCGCTTTCATCCCCTCAATACCCGACATAGACGTAATGATAAAAGAAATGGATGTTTATTATCAAAAAAATCAATTTAAAAATATTATCTAAAATTATAAATTATGAATTTCCCCGTAACACGATTAAGAAGACTCAGACAAAACGAAACATTAAGAAATATGGTTGAAGAAACCATACTCCGACCTGCCGATTTAGTAATGCCGTTGTTCGTTTGTCCCGGAACCAAAGTAAAAAATCCCATAAAATCAATGCCGGGAAACTTCCAGTTATCCGTTGATATGATGGTAGAAAATTGTAAAGAGCTTTATGACAAAGGGGTTAAATCAATTCTGCTTTTCGGAATACCGGAAGAAAAAGACGAACACGGGTTAGTTGCAACACACGATGACGCAATAGTCCAGCGAGCCGTAATCGCAATAAAAAAAGCACTGCCCGAAATGTTTATTATCGCAGATATTTGCAACTGCGAATACACAACTCACGGACACTGCGGAACAATTATAGACGGAGACGTGCACAACGACCTAACGCTTGAAACCCTCTCAAAACAAGCACTTTCTTTTGCACGCGTAGGCGTTAATATGGTAGCTCCCAGCGATATGATGGACGGAAGAGTCGGACATATGAGAGCTGCCCTTGACAAAGCAGGATTTTACAATATGCCCGTTATGTCTTATTCGGCAAAATACGCTTCGGCATTTTACGGACCGTTCAGAGATGCTGCCGAAAGTGCTCCCCAATTCGGAAACCGTGCAACATACCAAATGAACCCTTCAAACTCCGATGAAGCTCTCCGCGAAATAGAACAAGACATAGTAGAAGGTGCAGACATCGTAATGGTAAAACCGGCTTTAAGTTATTTAGATATAATCAGACGCACAAAAGACACTTTTAACATACCGATTGCAGCATATAACGTAAGCGGAGAATTTTCTATGGTAAAAGCTGCTGCAGCAAAAGGCTGGATTGACGAAGAAAGAATCGTTAAAGAAATCCTGACATCAATAAAACGAGCCGGAGCCGATATAATTCTTTCATATCATACTCAAGAAATTATTGATAAACTCTAAAAAAATAAAAATGCGATTTGAAAAATCAATAACTGAATTTAAAACAGCAAATAAATACATACCCGGAGGCGTAAACTCTCCTGTAAGAGCTTTCAAAAGCGTAAATACAAACCCCGTTTTTATAGACAGAGGAAAAGGGTCTAAAATATACGATATTGACGGTAACGAATACATAGATTTTGTATCATCTTGGGGACCGCTTATTTTAGGACACGCTTTTCCGAAAGTCGTCGAAGCAATCAAAAATGCCGCCGAAAAAGGAACAAGCTACGGAGCCCCCACAGTTATAGAAACCAAACTTGCCGAATTAATAACAGAAATGGTTCCTTCCGTCGAAACAGTAAGAATGGTAAACTCCGGAACCGAAGCAACAATGAGTGCATTACGACTGGCAAGAGGATACACTAAACGAGAAAAAATAATTAAATTTGAAGGTAACTACCACGGACATGCAGACAGCTTTCTCATAAAAGCCGGATCCGGAGCAATAACATTAGGATTACCCGACAGCCCCGGAGTTACGCAAGGAACGGCAAAAGACACACTTACCGCAAAATATAACAATCTGAAGTCTGTAGAAACTCTATTTCAAAATAATGAAAATAAAGTTGCAGCTGTTATTGTGGAACCCGTTGCCGGAAATATGGGAGTTGTTCCTCCCGAAGAAGATTTTCTTAAAGGTTTAAGAGAATTAACACAAAAACACGGTGCATTATTAATTTTTGATGAAGTTATTACCGGGTTCAGATTATCAAAAGGCGGAGCACAGCAATATTATAATGTTATGCCCGACCTTACAACCCTCGGAAAAATTATCGGCGGCGGATTACCGGTAGGTGCTTACGGCGGAAAAAAAGAAATAATGGAAAACTTAGCCCCTAAAGGCTCTGTATATCAAGCAGGAACCCTTTCCGGAAACCCGCTGGCAATGCACGCAGGATATGCAATGCTAAGCGAACTTAACACAAATCCTGACATATACCCCGAACTTGAACGTAAAGCAAGTAAACTCGCAAAAGGTATAGAAAACAACCTTAATCTTACAGGAGTAAAAGGCAAAATTAATCGCACAGGCTCTATGATGACGCTGTTTTTTACAAATGAAGAAAAAATAAATTCATACGAAACAGCTATGAAATCAAATACTGAAATGTATGCAAAATACTTTAAGCTCTCTCTCGAAGCAGGTATTTACTTGGCTCCGTCACAATTTGAATGTGCATTCGTATCATATGCCCAAACAGATAACGAAATAGATATGGCAATTGAAGCAAATCTTAATGCACTGAAACAACTATAAAAATTAACGATGAACTCAATATTTACAGATACAATAAACGGAAAACCGCACAACAGACCGCCTGTATGGTTTATGAGACAAGCAGGCAGAGTCCTGCCCTCGTATTTGGCACTGAAAGAAAAATATACTTTTCGTGAAATGATGAGAGACCCTGATTTAGCAGCTGATGTTACGCTCCTGCCCGTTCACGATTTAGGAGTAGATGCTGCTATTTTGTTCTCAGACATACTTGTAATACCCAATGCTATGGGAATGGGACTTGAATTCACCGATGCCGGACCGGTATTTGACACACCATTGAAAAATTTTAAATCACCGTATTCAAGGTTAAACCCCGACCCGGATAAATTAAATTACATTTACGATGCAATTGATGCCATAATAAAAAAACGTCCGAAAAATATCCCTTTAATCGGGTTTTGCGGCGGCCCGCTTACCGTTTTAGTCTATATGATTCAAGGCTTAAGCACAAACCATTCTTTCCCCGATGCAATTAATTTTATTTATAAAAATAAAAAAGAAACTAAAAAAATAATTGATGTAATAACCGAATTATCAATTGAATACCTCCAAAAACAGGCAAAGCATAAAATTGATGTTTTCCAGCTTTTTGAAACACATGCAGGGTTAATACCTGTTGATTTATATGAAGAATTATTTTTACCTTCGGTAAAAAAATTAGCCTATGCAGCCAAAACCGAAAAACTTCCGTTTATATTTTTTCCGAAAGGCTTAAGTACAGGACTAAAATTACTAACTCCGGAATATTGCGACTATGTAGGTATAGATTGGCAAATAAACATTAAAGAAGCAAGAAAAATTGTACATCAGGAAATAGGAATACAAGGAAATTTAGACCCCAGACTACTCTTCGCAGACAAAAAAACAATTGAAAACACCCTTAATAAATACATTAAATTCGGAGCAGAAAACAAAAACTGGATTTTTAATCTGGGACACGGTTTTTTACCCGGAATACCGTATAAAAATACAGTATTTCTTACCGATTGGGTTAAAAATACAAATTGGAAACGAGATTGAAATATGATAAAAGAACTTCTCCTTAAATATAATCAACCCGGACCGAGATATACAAGCTATCCGCCGGCAAATTTTTTCTCGGAAAAATTTACACCGGACGATTACAGAAAAGCTTTAATAAACTCAAATAACGGGGAACCGGAAAGCATTTCATTGTACTTTCATGTTCCTTTCTGTCCTAAAATGTGCTGGTTTTGCGGATGTAATACCGACCTGTTAGACAAAAAAGACAAACTGGACGCTTATTTTAACGCATTACTCAAAGAAATAGACACAGTTGCTCCTCTGTTATCAAAAAACAGAAAAATAACCCAAATACACTGGGGCGGCGGAACACCCAACTCTGTTGCCGTTAAATATATTGAAAAAGTAACCGAAAAAATAAACTCTTACTTTTCAATTTCAGAAAATGCAGAGATTGCAATGGAATGCAGTCCCGCATATTTAAGTAAAAAATACATAAACAAACTTAAAAGTCTGGGGTTTAACAGAATAAGCCTCGGAGTTCAGGATTTTAACCAAGATGTATTAAATGCCGTAAACAGGGCCTTACCCAAATATCCCGTTAAGGAAATTGTTTCTGATATAAGAGACGCAGGATTTGACGGTGTAAATATTGACCTTATATACGGACTACCTCTCCAGACAACAGAAAGTTTTCTGAAAAATATTAAACAGACGGCAGAGATAAAACCCGACAGAGTAGTAACATTTTCGTATGCTCACGTTCCGTGGGTAAAACCGGCTCAAAAAAAACTTGAACAGTTCGGATTACCTAAACCTGACGAAAAACTTGATATGCTGCTCTCCGGATATAAAAAACTCCTGGATTTAGGATACGAATCAATAGGAATGGACCACTTTGCACTACCCGATGACGAATTGGCATATGCAAAAAGGGAAAAACTTCTTCACAGAAATTTTCAGGGGTATTGCACTAAAGAAACTACCGGACAAGTTTATGCTTTCGGCTCCACGGGGATAAGCCAACTGTATGACGCATATTCTCAAAATACAAAAAACACTGCCCTTTACATAAAAATGATTAACGAAAAAGGATTTGCAACAGAACGCGGCTACAAATTATCCTCAGAAGAAATGATAATAAGAGATATTATTAACGAAATTATGTGTAACGGCATACTTGATTTTAACGAACTTGCCGATAAAAATAATTTTTCTGTTGAATACCTGAAAAAAATATGTAATTTTAACCCCGGCAAACTTGATAATTTTATTGTTGACGGTCTTATGAGTTTTTCTGATGATAAATTAACCGTAAGTGAAACAGGTATGGCAGTAGTAAGAAATATTGCCATGACTTTTGACCCGTATTTATCAAAAGACACAAATATGTATTCTAAAACTATTTAGAAACATAAACCTAAAAAATTTATGCAGGAAATTTATCCTTACTTTATTAAATTTCACGTAATATTCAGCGTATTTTTTTTATTAATTGCCGTGGGAATATCCGTTCACTCCTTTATCGGCTGGTATTACAAAAAAAAAT
>CAMZKI010000199.1 GCA_947311125.1 uncultured Chlorobiota bacterium | reverse complement strand
TTTTTTTGTTTTTGTAACATCAATAACCTCGTCTTTCCTTTCGTCGTAAATAATGTCCGGGTCATTCATATATATGGCGAATGCAATTTCCTGATTATGAATTGCTTCAAGGTGTTTGTCGAAGGCGAGGTTATTGATGTTACAAAAACAAAAAAAGAAGATAATACTCAACCGGAAACAAACGAAAACGATACAAAAGAGATAAAAGAGACAATAACCGAAAATAAGACAGAAAATAATTATTCCCCCGAAAACGACCCTAATATATATGAATCTAAAGAAGATTTAATTATCGGAAAGTTAAATATGAGCGATGAAGACATTTCACTGCTGGCAGATGCAAAAGACAAAAAGAATTATGCCGATAACATAATGAAAGATGTAGATAATGATTACTCTAAAATTGATAAAATAAGAACTGAAGCTGAACTTGCGGAAGACGAATACGAAAAAGATATGAAAAGTAAGATGGCATCAGGCTTAGAAGAAGTATTGTTTGAAAAAATGATTAAAGCCGCTGACTTATATTTTAATGCAAATAAAACTAAGTATGAAGTTTATGCCAAATATTTACCAAAGGCAAAAACATCTGACAAAATTAACGAAGCAAAAAAACACGAAATAAATGCCGAAAAGTTTCATTCGGATGCTTTAAAAACATATCATAAAGCGAACTTCTATTCGGGACATAAATCCAATAAATACATACAAATAATGGATGCCGTGCAAACAGAACTTTCGGCAGTTCAGGAACAGGAAAATGCTTTCAGCATATATTTTGATAAGCCCGTAAAAAAAACAGACATAGTTGATAACAACGTAAAAACAAATGACAACAGTGTTTCGGAAGGTCTGAAATATAACTATGCCGGCTCATTTGTTTACTCAAAATACAACCCTAAGCCTGTCCCGCTTAAAGCAAAAAAAGGAATAATTTTTAAAGTTCAGGTAGGATTATTTAAAGGATTACTTCCGCTTAAAACATACGGAAAATATTCTCCGATAAGTTTTGATACATTTAAAAACAACCCTTACAGAAGATTTTTTCTCGGAGAATACCGGAGCTACAAAGCAGCAGAATATGTTCTAAACAAAATAAAAAGAAAAGGACTTACAGACCCGTTTATAGTAGCGTTTGAAAACGGCGTAAAAAAATCGGCAACTTACGGAATCTCAAAAATCGTAAGAACAGACGAATTTGAAAAAACCGAAGCAAGAGAAATGTCTTTACTGACGGGTAAAGCATATGAAAACAACAATATCGAAAACAATAATATTCAAAATAACAACATCAACACATCCGGAACAGGCATAAAAGAAATATCCGAATTTAACGGACTCGTCTACTGTGTTCAACTCGGCAACTTCTCTTCACCTAAACAAAAATCTGATTTTCCGGGTGTCCCGAATATCATTTATGAAAATAATAAAAGTACCCATAAATACTTATCCGGACCGTATTCAACCTATGAAGAAGCAAAAAAAGCCGGAAATATGTTGAAAAATAAGGGATACGAAGGAGTCTTTACGGTTGCTTACAACCACGGAAAAAGAATAAGTTTAAGCCAAGCCGCAGAAATAAAAAAATCAGAAAATAAAAATAGTATCAATACTGCCGATAAAGATAATATTTGGTTCTCGGTACAAATAGGTGCATTTTCGCACAGGTTAAACGATGCGGAAATGCAGGAATTCGGTGAACTTAACGACAAATATACAATAAACGTAAAACAACTTGACGGAGGATTATTCCTATACACAATAGGAAAATTTAAAACATACAAAGAAGCCGCAAACCTGAAAAAAGAGATAAAAACTATGAATTTTGACGGATTTGTAATCGCTTTCAAAGGCGGAATTAAAATAAGTGCCGCCGAAGCAATTGAAATTTTGAAAAATAAATAAAAAAAGTTGTATTTTTGCAGAAATCTTTTTTCATTCCGGTTATGAGTAAAAAGGAAAAAACATATAACGCAGAAAAAGAAATAACTGATGTTTTAAACTCAAACAATAAACATCTCATTCTTTATAACGATGATTATCACACTTTTGACTATGTCATTGATGCTCTTATAGACATTTGCAAACACGAAGAAGAACAAGCCGTTCAATGCACATATTTAGTTCATTACAAGGGAAAAGCCGATGTAAAAAAAGGAAGTTACAGCTTCTTAAAACCTATGATGACACAACTCAGGAAAAGAGACTTAAAAGCAACTATCGAATAAAATAATAAAAAAAAGAGGTTTAAAAACCTCTTTTTTTTATTATTTCAGCAATCTTCTGAACCACATTTCTATAGCATAAATCTTTCTCGGGGTCCAACTGTTAAGCGGCAATGTCAGACCTGTTTTTATAAAAAAAGCACCGCCGGGCTGTCCTTCATAAGGTGTTATAGTTGTTCCGTCAGCCAAGTCCATAGTATAATCTTTACTCAGAAAACCTCCTAAAACATAATTTGCTTCAAAATTGAAAAACATAAAATTAAAACCGCCTATTAGCGAAACATTGCTCGTTTTAAGAGCATCTCTGTCAACTTCAACCGTTTTTCCTGCTTCTGTATAACTTACTGTTTCACTTATAAATGCAGACAAATTATAATTGAATGAGAACCCGCCGTAAACATATTTTTGTGTTTCATAAAATTTCTTTCCGTAACGAATATAAGCAGGAATTGAAATTTGAGCAACTTTATAAACCTCTCTGTAAGTATAAGAAGGTATCGATTCGGTATAATAATTTGCTGCTGTTCCGTACATCCTGTAATCAATACCGAGAGATACTCCGGCATTATTATTCTTAAGGTCGTGATTATAAATAAAAGAGGCGTAATATCCCGGTACATAATTAAAATTAAAGCCTGTATCGGGGAAAAGCCTGTATTGGTCATAACCGTTTTTGGCTACCAACATCTTATTCACTAAAGTGTCAGGCTGATCGGTAAAAATAGTATTAACAGCTCCGAATTTCAGAGAGAAATAATCATATTCGCTGTCCCATTGGGCAAAAACCGTGCTTGCCGATAAAATAAATATTGAAATTATTAAAAATGACTTCTTCATGTCTTATTTTTTTCTGTTTTTTTACTTTTTAACTTTATAAACTTTCAACTGAATTACGGTCTGTAGTGCCAAAAATCACTAAAATAATTTGTTCCGTCCCATCCGGTACCTATATATCCGCGAAAATCGCCGTTGCTTAGCTCTATTCCGCCTCCTACTGCTTCATATCTCGGTTCGCCCCCGAAAAATGCTCTTTGGTCCCATTGATTAATAAAAGGATTATATCTCCAAAAATCAGACCTTACGGAGTCGGCATCTAATCCGGTTCCTATATAACCGTTTTCACCTATTGCAAATCCTACGGCATCTATTCTCGGAGTTCCGGGAAACGGAGCTCTTTGTACCCAACTTAAATTATCTCCGGTTGTTTGTCTGCACATCCATAAATCGTTTTTATAATTACCGTCATTATCCATTCCGCATGCAACATATACGTTATCTCCTATTGTAAAGGTTACGGCTTTGGTTCTCGGTCCTCCCGGAAAATCAGCAATTGGTGTCCATGTCCCTTTTGAATGTCCGGCACCTATATCCTCAGGATCATATTTAAAAAACCAAGGAGTAACATCATTTGAAAAACCTGTTGTTCCTAATCCGACATATCCTATACCGTTTATTGAAAAAGCAATTGCATCCTCAACTCCCAACCCCGGATACGGCTGAGCATCAAATGCAGAAGTAATGTCTTCCCACTCTCCCCATTCCCCTATGGGTAAATTTGTATTTTTCTCTAAATTTAATCTGTAAAACTCAACATTTGCTTCATTCGGGTCATCTGTAATTCCGAGACCTATATAAACACAATCATATTCAATATTATTTAGCTTAACGTCTTTAATAACAAAAGAAACTGCATTTGTAAAGTTAATAGATACAGGTTTGGATATGTAAGGATTGTCCCAAGTATTAGATGCCGGATCATATCTGTATATTTCTATTGAGGTGCCCAGAGGTCCTTCATCATGTCCTTGTGCTACAAACAAATAACCGTCATAAGTAAAAGCCGTTCCTCCTCTGAACTGTAAATCCGGAAAGTCTGCAGGAGCTTCCTGCATATCTCCTCCTACCCATAAGTCAACAGGGCTGTCTGTTGTAAATTCCAATACTTTTTGGTTATATGCAATATCTTTATACTCCGGCTTTCCTCCGACAAATTTTCCCGTTACGACAAAAGAGCGAACATAATAAGGGGTTTCGTAATGCAGCCCGAAACCGCTTTTAAATGTCAACCCCCTGTCCAAATCATCCGATGTAATAAAGCTTTCAGGCTCGGAACTTCCGTTAAAATATATATTTGAGTTTTTTGCAAGTCTTGCCATCAAATCTATTTTATCTACCGAATCATAGCCGCAAACTACCGGATTAGGAGCTTTAGAGTAAACATGTCCGTATATTAAAATACTGTCCGCCAACATTCCGCTCTCATTTTTTTTAACATAAGAAATGTTCTCTTCAATTAAAGCATAGTTATCCGTAACAACAAGCAGACTGTCCGGACTTCCGCTTATGTATTTTACTACACCGTCCGGGGTTATATACGTGCCGCTGTCAAATTCTCTTATTATTGAATAAGGATTATCGTCATATTTACAAGATGAAATTACAACAATGAACAATATTAAATAACTTATTTTTTTCATATTTTCTGGTTTAATTTTACTGTATTACTGTTTCAAATATATGAATATCATACAAAATAACGAAAAATATTAATAATTATTGATTTTTTTTGACAAGATAAATGATTATTGATTTAAATTCGGCAAAAACTATACCGTAACAAACACAGATAACTGACGGGATTTTACCTTTTTAAATTATTTTAATGACAATTTGACCGTTTGAAATAACCGGCAAATATTTTGATATGTTCGATTCGAGAAATTTCTGTTTAAAAAATAAAATAGTATAGAAATGGCCAAAAAAGAATTAAATTCAGAAAAAGATATTAATAAGAATACAAAAAATATGAACGACAAAAAAGAAAAAAACGACAAAAATAAATCAGAAATAAAAAACAAAGCTGATAAGAACAAAAAAGATAATAAAAACAAATTAATCATGAAGTCCCATTACTATATACAGTATGTATGGATAAACAATTGAAAAATGTTTGATATTTAAGTAAAGTAAAATAAACAGCACTCTCTCGGTCCCTTGCCCCTTCTTGGTATAAAAACAAACAAAATAAAAAATATAAACATAGTGGCGCTTTTTTCTCTTTCTTTCTCATTAAGATACCTTAAATAGCTATCGGCAAAGGGGTCTGCCCTTCTTTTTAATCTCCTACTGTACTTCAATTTCTTACTTTCTTGAAGTTACTGTCAAAACTCTACTTAGTATTAATTTCAGAAGTCAGGGGCCCTAGGGATTAAATGGTTTGTAACCACCCCTGACTTCGAAATCTACTCTGTCCCCCCTCGACTTGACTTGACTTGATCGCTCTCACACGCTTCCGCTAGCCAGAAGACGGGAAATACATCCGCTCCTCCTGTCTCACGACTCCTACAGGAATCCTTGCCCCTGTCACTGATGTCTCTATCCCTGAG
>CAMZKI010000198.1 GCA_947311125.1 uncultured Chlorobiota bacterium | reverse complement strand
GTGTTTGAACTTTTTTAGTTTTCAGATATTCTTGATAATCTTTTATGGTTTTATAACCAAACTCCAAAACGGTAAATAAAGGCTCGGCAGTAGCCAGTTCGGAAAAGCCCAAACTTTTAAAAAACTTTGCCGTTTGCGGTTTTGTAAATACAAAACAGCGTTTGTATTTTTCGAGTGCTTTGTTTGCTAATGAAGTAACAATAAGCGAAAAGGCAGTTGATTCTCTAAATTTCTCGGCAACAGCCACATATTTCAAGGTTTCTCTGTTTAATGAACCTGTTCCGATAATTTCATCGTTCAAATTATATAAAATGAGTGTATAATTAATAGCTCCTGTATTGTACTCAAAACCGAGTTGCTTTAAAAAATCGTACACCATTTTAACATCAAAAGGGTTTTCGATATCTAAAACCTCTATCCTGAAATCCGTGTCTTCAAAGTTCATTATCAGTACAGTTAAAGTTCATTACTCACAAAATGAATAAAAAGCGATAAAGCCAATAAATCGGCAGAACCCCCCGGGGATATATTGTGCTTTAAACAATATTTGCATAATTTTTCATATATTCTATGATTATTAATTGACTCTTGTGCTAATTTTTTAACTTCCTCTAAGGTTTTTAAATTGCTACGATATAATATATTAGAATCGTTATTAACAGACATTATTTTTAGTAAAGCGGTTTTTAAATGCTCTGTAATTTCTTCCTGATTTTTATAAGAGTTTATTTTTAATTTTGAAGAAAAAAACGGTATTGCTGTTTCAAAAATAACAGGAAAAGCATTTTCAGCCTCATACCGAATACCGGCATTCCCGAATTTAATAAAAACCTTTTCACCGTGCGTATTGTTAGTGTTTTTAGAAGCACTCAATTCATTTTCTACAATATTTTTGCATATTTTTTTGATTGTATTTCTGAAATTATTTTCCGAAAGAGGCTTTTTATTCGCAAACAAATATGAATAAGTAAATAAGGATACTCCAAAAAGAAAAATTACTCCTTTTTGTGTATTTGCTCCTTGTGTTGATATAAGCATAGCCTCTTCTGCCTCCAAACCTATTTTTCGAATATGCGGAAGTGCTTTTCCCAGATTATCGGAAAATTGAAATCCCAAAAGGCAAAATGCTTTAAAATAATCCGGTAATACTGAGGATGAATTTAAAAAAGAATAATAGTTCATATCATTATGTGCACCGGAAGATGAAAAATCAACCAAACCGGGTTTTGGGCTTAAAGATACCTCATACAAAATTGAACGAAGTGCTAAAGCACTAATTTTGCGAGCAAATTCACCGGCTTTTTTTTGTTCCAGATATTTTTCAATATCCGAAAAAATTTTCACACGCATTTCCAAATAAGAGTGTCTTCTATTTCGCATACACGAAATAGCCGAATGTTCTCCGCAAAAATAACACAGTTTTTCAGTGCCGGAGCTTATATGACCCGCAGTTCTGCAAAAAATATCAATATCTATTAACCTGCCAAGCAAATGTTCTTTTTCAAAGTTTTCGGTAATTGTTTTTATTTCTTTTATATCAATATTGTTGTCTTCAAAAGGGACCAAGTAAAAATCACCGGCATTATCAGAAGTGATTATTTCGCTATTAAACAGCACTTTAACTCGATTGGCGATTAAATGTTTTTTAAGCTCGTTTATACTATCTTTGAAAAAATTACTTATTAATTCATTAGTTTTAGGTATTCCCGGAATATTAAGAGTTAAAGTCAAGGAATTTAATCCTTTTCCGGCAAAATCAATTTTTAATGCAGTTCGTTTTTCTTTTGCATCTAAAATTAAAATCAACTCTTTACTTAAATTAGTTTGCATTTTTTACTTGTTTTATCACATCTATAATTGTACCGTCTCTGTATTCAACAATTCCAACAATTTTATCGGTAAATTCAATTGGTTTTTCAACACCTGTAATTCCTTCAACTTCTTTTTGCAAATCTTCAATTTTTTTAATCTTTAAGCCGGCTTTAATTAAGGATTCTTCTAATTCAGGTTTTTTAGGATTAACACATATACCTCTTTCGGTAACCAGTACATCAACCGTTTCACCGGGAGTAACTATTGTATGCACCCTTTTTTTAATTATCGGAATTCGCCCCCTAAACGATGGACAAACTACTACCGTTAAATTTGCTCCCGAAGCTGTATCGCTGTGCCCGCCCGAAGCACCTCTGATTATTCCATCGGCACCGGTTATTACATTCACATTAAAATCGATATCAATTTCCAAAGCACCTAATACTACTATATCTAACTTATTGGTCATACATCCGCAGTTATAGGGATTTGCATAATAACCTGATGATATTTCAATATTATTTCTGTTTTTAAGTATGGAAGAACTCACGGCTGCATCAAAAGATTGAACATCAAAAATGGCTCTAAAAAGTCCTTCGTTTAACATATCCACACCGTAAGAAGTAACGCCGCCAAGCAAAAAACTTCCTTTAACACCGTTTTTTTTCATTTTTTCTCTAATAAACTTAGCCACGGCAAGTGATGCACCACCGGCTCCTACTTGAAAAGAAAATCCTTCGGTAAACATACCTGAGTTTTCGATAACATCAGCAGCAAGTTTAGCAATTCTTAAATCCATAGGAGATTTTGTAATACGCGTAGTTCCGCTTGCTATTTTCGATGCATCGCCAATTGAATCAACTTTTACAACATAATCTACATAATGCTGTTGAATTGATGTAGGCGTGCAAGGGTATTCAACCATATTATCCGTAACAATAATCACTTGTTTTGCATATCTGGAATCTATTCTTGCATAACCCATAGAACCAAAGGCTGATTTACCGTGTGCACCGGTTGCATTACCTTCTTCGTCGGCAGCGGAAGCTGCTATTACCGCTAAATCAATCTGAATTTTTCCGGTATGAATTGCCCTTACTCTTCCCCCGTGCGAATGTATGGTAACGGGAACATCCAAAACTCCTTCCGAAACTGCTTTTCCAAGCTCGCCTCTTAATCCTGATGTCCATATTTTTGTAATGGTTCCGTCTTTCAAATATTTAAGTATTGAATCGTGCGAATTGTTTAAAGAAGAAGAGGCAAGTGTTATATTTTTTATTCCCATTTGTGCGAGAATATCAATGGTCATTACCAAAATATTATCACCGCTTCTAAGATGATGATGAAATGAAACCGTCATGCCGTCATGAGGGTTGGTTTTTTCAATAGCCATTCTTAAATCCATGCACGATTTACACTGATGCGGAAGCTTTGCTTTATTTGGTGGCGGAACGGTAATTTCATCCATCCAGCCTTTTTTTAACTTTTCCCAAGCACCAAGAAAAGGTTCTACCTTACCAATTCCGTTTATATATTCAGGAATATTCCTTCCTATTACATTTTTCATATTCTAAATATTTTTGTAATCAATACCGGCTAACTCCAAAACATATTCAGCTCTGGCAACAACCGGAGCGTCAATCATTTTACCCTCAATAGCAAAAACACCGATACCGGCTTCCTTATTCCGCTTAAACTCTTTAACAATTCTATATGCCTTCCTGACTTCTTCATTGGTAGGCGTAAAAACTTCATGAATAATATCAATTTGCCGAGGATTTATAACTGCTTTACCTGAAAAACCGATATTTTTGGCATATTCTGTTTCCTTTTTTAAACCTTCTTCATCATTAACATCAACAAATACCGTATCAATAGCATCAATACCGTTTGCTTTTGCAGCCATAACAATCATTTTCCGCGCTAAATCAATACCGGTACCTTCTTTGGTGTTTTTTATATTCATATCTGCCATTAAATCTTGACCTCCAATGGTTAATGCATCAACTCTGTTTGAGAAAGAAGCTATATCAAAAACATTTTGAACACCCATAGCCGTTTCAATCATTGCATGAATTGTCATCTTATCGTGAGGCAAATTATGCTTATTTTCTATATCCTCAATTATCGCCAAAAGTTTTTTTAAATCTTCAACCGATTCTGTTTTGGGATAACGAATTGCATCCGGCTGCAAAGGGACAATTTCTTCTAAATCTTCACGACCAAAAGGCGTATCCAGATGATTAATTCTAACACAAACTTCTGAATTATAAAAATCAATAGTTTGTAGCATGTTTCTTACTAAAATTCGCGCGGCATCTTTTTGATTTAACGCCACGGCATCTTCCAGGTCGAGCAATAAACTATCCGCTCCATATATTCCACCGTGCTGTAACATTGCCGGATTGTTCCCCGGAATATAGAGCATTGTCCTTCGTTTCTTTTTCACTTTTTAAATTTTAAAGTTTACGAGATAAAACCCTTTTGAACACCTGCTGCACGTTTAACTGCAGTTTCGACACGTGCACAAATAGTCAGGTTTAAAGCTCCTTTATCTTTTGCAATCAGATGTATGTCAACAACCTGCAGCTCATCCAATTTTCTATTTATTGCATGTTTTATCTGCTCTCCGAACTGGATATCAACAGATGAATTTATTTCAATGTACCTACCGGATTTTTCGGAAGGCTCTACCAATACCATAATATCGCTTGATTCAAAAGAACCGGCTTGTGCTTTTTTTACAATTTGCATTTTTAATACATTTTACGTTCAAAATAATATCTTTCAATAGTTTCTCGATGGTCGGGATGCGCAATTTTTACTAATTCGTTAATTCTTTGTTTAATGGTTTTACCGTAAAGATTTGCTACTCCGTATTCAGTTACTACATAGTGTACATGTGCCCTGGTTGTAACAACACCGGCTCCCGGTTGTAAAAAAGGGACTATACGGCTTCTTCCTTTTTTTGTTACGGAAGGAAGAGCAATAATGGGTTTTCCACCTTCACTTAGGGATGCGCCTCTGATAAAATCCATTTGTCCGCCTACACCGCTATACATTCGCATTCCGATTGAGTCGGCACATACTTGCCCTGTTAAATCAACTTCAATTGCTGAATTTATTGATATTACCTTGGGGTTTTGTTGAATCATTCCTACATCATTTGTATAATCTGCAGCTTTCATTTCAATAAAAGGATTATCATCCACATAATCATAAAGCCTTTGGCTCCCAACCATAAATGTTGTTACCGCCTTACCGTGATTGATTTTTTTATTGTTTCCGTTTATTGCATCACTCAAAATTAAATCAATAACACCATCAGAAAGCATCTCGGTGTGAATTCCTAAGTTTTTATGATTTGTTAATTTTGCTAAAACAGCATTCGGAATACTACCAATGCCCATTTGTAAAGTACTTCCGTCTTCAATAAGTGCAGCAATATAGTTACCGATAGTTTGCTCTGTTTCATTTGGTTCAGGATAGCTGTGTGCAGAAATTTCTCGATCTACTTCAACCGCATAATCAATTTCTGAAATATGGATAATTCCATCTCCGTGCGTACGCGGCATTTTTTGATTAATTTCAGCTATTACAATATCTGCATTATCTATAGCGGCAGGCGTTGCTGCAACCGTTACTCCAAGCGAACAATATCCGTGTTTGTCTGGCGGAGAAACCGAAATTAATGCAACATTTAAATTTATCACATTTTTTTTAAATAAGAGCGGTAACTCGCCTAAAAAAACCGGTGTATAACAACCGTTACCGGCTTGTAAAGTATGGCGCACATTAGGTCCGATAAAAAAAGAGTTAACAAAAAAACTTTTTGCGTATTTCGGGTCTGCATAAGGAGCTTCTCCTTCAATATGTAAATGACAAACCTCAACATTTCTTAACTCCTCATGGCGGTTTGTCATTGCATTTATAAGTAATTGTGGCGCAGCGGCAGCCGCCTGAATAAATACTCTATCGTTTGATTTTATAACTTTTACGGCTTCTTCGGCTGTTAGTGTCTTGTATTTCTTCATATTTATAATTTTTAAAAGTATGGGTGTATAATTTTATTCAAGCACATGTTTGTTTTTATCAAAACAAACAAATGTTCCGTTAAATACAATTTCATCTTTACAGTTGTAAACATTTACATTCACTTCATATTTACAACCTTCAATATCAATAATTTTAGCAACTGCAACAAGATTTTCATTTATGGTTACAGGCTTTATAAATTTTACTTCTGCCTTTCCTAAAACAACATAAGGCCTATTCACGGCAAGCATAGCTGCATAATCTGCCAATCCGAAAATAAACCCGCCATGCAAAAGTCCTAAGTTGTCGGCAGCCATTTCTTTTAAAGGTGTAAGTTCAACTCTTGCTTTATTTTTTTCAATAGTAACAACTGAGCCTACCAGCTTTTCAGAAATCAGTAGATGAGTATTTTGTTTGTCAGTCATTGTTTATAAATTAAAATAAACGGAATGATAATAAATCCCCCCCCCTTTATTAATATAAAAACTACATATCATTTTTGTAAATCTGAATAATATCTTCTTTACTTGCAATTCTCGGGTTTGTTAATCCGCACGCATCTTTAAGAGCATTATCGGCAAGTGTAGGTAAATCTTCTTCTTTTACACCAAGCTCTTTTAAACCTGAAGGAATTCCAACATCTTCAGAAAGTCTTTTTATGCTTTCCATAGCCAGGTCGGCAGCTTCAATAACAGACAGCCCCTCAATATTTTCGCCCATTGCAACAGCAATGTCTGCAAAACGCTCAGGACAAGCAATCATATTAAAAGTTTCTACATGAGGAAGCAGAATTGCATTACATACCCCGTGAGGTAAGTCATAAAATCCGCCTAACTGATGTGCCATAGCATGAACATGTCCAAGACTTGCATTGTTAAATGCCATTCCTGCCAAAAATTCTGCATAAGCCATTTTATCTCTTGCTTCCATATTGCTTCCATTAGCAACAGCAGGGCGTAAATATTGGCTGATTAATTCAATAGCTTTTATTGCTGCCGAATCGGTAACAGGTGTGGCAATGGTTGAAACATATGCTTCAACTGCATGTGTTAAAGCATCCATTCCTGTTGCGGCAGTTAAAGATTTAGGCATACTAACCATTAGCTCCGGGTCATTGATAGAAACAGTAGGTGTTACGTGCCAATCAACAATAGCCATTTTTACGTGTCTGTCTGTATCCGTAATAATTGTAAAACGTGTCATTTCACTGGCTGTTCCGGCAGTTGTGTTCACTGCAATAAAGGGGGGCATTGCATTTTTTGATTTATCCAAACCCTCAAAGTCTTTAATTGAACCACCGTTTGTAGCTACCAATCCTATACCTTTTGCACAGTCAATAGGGCTACCGCCACCAACAGCAACAATAATATCACAGTTTTCTTTTTGGAATATATCCAAGCCATTGATGCAAATTGGTATAGTTGATACTATTGTTAAGTCCCTGAATGATAAAGGTGTAGAAGCCGTTGTTTTTGATGGAGCTTTACCAAACCCGACAGTTAAAAACGTACACGATGGCTTGGATATATTCCAAAAAGAAAACTGTGATATTATTGTTGCTGTTGGTGGCGGTAGCCCTATTGACTGTGCAAAAGGTATAGGATTGGT
>CAMZKI010000197.1 GCA_947311125.1 uncultured Chlorobiota bacterium | reverse complement strand
TCTGATAGGTTCAAAAGACCTTAAGGAAGATTATTTATTTGTAAAAAATATTCCCAAGAGAAGCAAAATGATAATAAATGACAGTTTGCAACGCATAAATACAGACGGTATTTTAATAGGTACAAACTGTCATTTATTATCATTTTGCTTCTCTTGGGAATATTTTTTACAAATAAATAATCTTCCTTAAGGTCTTTTGAACCTATCAGACTTCCGTACTTGCCGGGGATTTCAGTATCAATTCTTAAAACAATCAATTTTCGCTTTCCTGTTTTTATATTTGTTAAAATAAATGCAGCATCTCTCTTATTATCACCGTTATAATCACCGTAACAAAACGAATTAAATTCAGCTTTGGGAGATTCTGCAAAAATTTGCCACATTTCTTTTTCGCTGTCTTTCCCGTAAAGTTTTTCTCGCTCGCCTTTCGGTATTTTACTTGTATAATTATTTGATTTTAAATAGTTTGCTATTGCCTTTCGGTATTTTGTAGAAGCTATTAATTTTTTGGCATTTTCATTACCGAACATACCTTCAATCGTATAAAAAGTTTCGGGTAGTACGAGGTATTCAAAAGACATATATCCCTTCTTGTCTCCTACGGAAACTTCTGCCCAGTTATTGTCAAAAACTTTATAAACCTTAACCTCCGTGCCAAACGGGTAAGAGCCTATAACATATGCTTTTTTATCTTTATCGGAGCGAATGCGCAAATTATCACTTATTGTTATCATAGTTTCCGAAGAAAAATCTTTTTTTATTACTCTTACCAAAGGCCCCAGAAGAAGATATACAACAAAAATAAACGGTATAATACCGAAAAACAAACCGCTTACAAACCATATTTTGGTATTACGAGAGGTTGACTCTGTTATATTTATTCTGCTTTTTACTTTTTTATCAAATAATTTCATTTGTATTAAAATTTTAGGGTAACTTTGTATCACCGAAGTTATGATTTTTTTAACACTCAACAAAATAAATTTAAAAACTAACCTGCAAGCCTTTTAAAGATGATAATGAAAGTTTGGGGTATTTTCCCTATTACAAGAAAGCAATTTGTTATTTTAGAAACTGTATTGTTCTCATTTTTCTTTCTTTTAACTGTTTTCTTCTTCTCTTGGTCAGTTCCGGAATATGCAGACGACCCTTTAGTTCTTTTTCACGCAAAGTATTTGAAATATGTAACATTAATTTTAAGTTTTTTAACGGTAGTCGAGACACAATATTACCTGAATAAATTTATTGCAAAGCAGTTGGAGCTGAACGAACTTCAAAGAAAGCAAATTGAAAATCAAAAAAAGGAGATAGAGCTTAAAAACGATGAAATAATGCAAAGCATAAGATATGCAAGCAGAATACAAGAGGCTATTCTTCCGGACACTAAAAAGCTTCCTGAAAATTTAGATTACTTCATTTTTTATAAACCTAAAGACGTTGTAAGCGGTGATTTTTACTGGTTTGCACAACATTATGAGAAAACTGTTATAGTCGCCGGAGATTGCACAGGACACGGAGTGCCCGGGGCTTTTATGAGCGTGCTTGGAATTTCTTCTTTGAATGACATTATAAATGAAACAGATAAAGAGTTGACATCTGATGAAATATTAAATATTCTGCGTGATAAAGTTATTACTTCTTTATCACAAGACAACAAAGACACGATTTCGGTATCCGGTATAGATTTGGCATTAATAATTATAGACTTTAAAAATATGCACCTTCAATTTTCGGGTGCAAAGAATCCTTTATTTTTAATACGAAAAAAAGGAATTAACGAAATTCCGGAAAATAACAACTTTACAAAAACGGAAGAAAAAGGTTTTGTTTTGTATCATTTCAAACCGGACAAAATGCATATAGGCTTACACCACAATTTTGATTTATTTAAAAAACAAGATATAATATTGGAAAAAGATGACACACTTTATCTTTTTTCAGACGGCTTTGTTGACCAACCCGGCGGAACTCTCGGAAAAAAATTAATGAACAAGAGATTTAAAAGTATGTTGCTCAGCGTTCAAAATAAAACTATCAAAGAACAAAAAGGAACAATTGAAAAATTCCTTGACAGATGGAAAGGTAATCAAGAACAGATTGATGATATTATTCTTATCGGAATAAAAATTCAGTAATTAAAAAACATTTAATTCTTTAATTATGAAAAACATACATTTTACATTAATCCTAGCCTTATTTTTGCAAATATTATTTACGGGATGTGACGACAACAGTGAAAATAATAATACCCCGAACGCTTTTGAAGACAAAACATCATTAAATAATGTTATCAGTTCAAAAAGATACTATGACGATTTAATAACACAGTTTTATGATGAAATATCAGAAAAAAATGAAGAACTGAAAAAGCTTAACGAGACTGTAAAAGAATTAAAAAGAGAAACTGCGAAAAAAACTAAAGAGGCAGATAAATTCTTCGAAAATAATCAAAAGTATTATAACGCAGCTTATGCAAGAACAGAAATTATTCAAGACAGCATTTTGAAAGAAACTGTTTTAACAAAGCTGAGCGAAAATGAAAACAGTTTCAATATTAAAACCGAACAATTAGCAAATCTTCTTTCCGAAATTTCACAAAAACAAGCTGAACTGAATGATTATTACAATGCGATGAAAATCATCATTACAATGGAGCAAAATACGGAATATCAAAACAGCAATATGCCGGATACAAATAAGCTGAAAGGTTTAACGGAGGACTACCAAAAAATTATTGACATCATCAAAATACAGACAAAAAAGTAAAATCATATTTCGGTAAAAAGAATTTTCTGCAAGTCAAAACCATGAAAGTATGAAGCGATTTAAATTTGCTTTTAACGGCATAATAAATGTTTTTAAAAATGAGCAAAATTTCAGGATTCACACTGTCTCGGCTGTTTTTGTAATTATTGCCGGATTTGTTTTCTCCGTAAACAAAACAGAATGGGCAATATTAATAATTGCAATAAGTATGACGGCATCGTTTGAAATGATAAATTCTGCCCTTGAATACCTGTCAAATTTTGTATCACCCGGATATGACAATAAAATTAAAATAATAAAAGATGCTGCTGCAGGTGCGGTTTTAATTTCTGCATTAGGAGCATTTATTTTAGCATGCATAATTTTTTTACCGAAAATTATTTCTGTTTTTTGAAATTACCTTGAGTAAGTAAGCATCTTTCAAACAAGGCTATCTTTAAAACATTTCTGTCTAAAAAGTATATAAACTCTAAATAAAAATCGAGGTTAACTAAAAAACCAATAAACTCAGCTTATCTTAAAAAAGCATACAAAAAATTATATTTATATTTAAGCAAAATATTAAATTAACTGTAAACTTAAAGTTTACAATTATGAAATTAAACAAACTTTTAACTGTGTTTTTATTAACAATTATAACACAAGCCATTTTTGCCCAATTTCCCGACGGAGTAAACGTTATTGACGCAAAACCCAATACGGTAACAACTTTCACAGTCAACTTATCCGACGGAAAATTTCTAACTGATTTAAGTTGGGCATCAAGCAGTTCGGTCGCCTGTTTTCCGGCTACGCAAAATCATAAATTTACCGGAAATCACATTATTTACATTACGGAAATACCGCCGCATTCAAAAATGGATATTACGGTTATTCCCGATGATAAAACAAAAAATATGAGCATTTACGCATACACGGTCGGGTTAAATAACAATGCCACGGTACCAAATTTAACATCATGCGTTACTTGCGAAGCCGACCATAACCGGGATTATAAAAAAGTCGGGCGAACACAAGACCACACAAGAACCGTGCATTTGAATGCAATAAACAATCCTTATAAAGTTGTAATAGGTGTTGCCGGTGCCGACGGACTTACCGAAGGAAGTTTTATTCTGAAAATAAAAAACGAATAATTTCTTGGAAATAAAAGAGATAAAATACAAATCGTCCGGATATGAACAATCGTTGGTTTTACGAGATAAAATTCTCCGTAAACCCTTAGGAATGAAACTGACAAAAGAATTTTGCTTTCAAGACAAAGAGGATTTTATTTTAGGAATGTTTGAAAAAAATCGGATATTGGCTGTCTTACATTTAAAGCCCTTATCCGATTCTGTTTTTAAAATGCGACAAGTTGCCGTTGATGACAGCTTGCAGGACAAAGGACTCGGCAGCCGGCTTGTTTTGTTTTCGGAAGAATTTGCCCGAAAAAAGGGCTGTAAAAAAATTGTTCTGCATGCCCGTAAAACTGCTGTTTCTTTTTATAAAAAACTAAACTACAAAATTACGAGTGAGCAATTTTATGAAATAGACATTCCGCATTTTAAAATGGAAAAAGAGCTTTAATCTTTTCCTTTAAATATGAATAACTTCATCGTAAGCCGCAGCAGCCGCTTCCGAAATTGCTTCCGACATAGTCGGGTGCGGGTGTATTGATTTTATCAAATCGTGTCCTTTTGCTCCGAGTTTTAGTGATACCACGGCTTCGGCAATCATTTCGGTAACATTTAAGCCCACAAAATGAGCACCGAGCAATTCATCGGTTTTTGCATCGAAAACAAGTTTTATAAAACCGTCTCTGTTGCCTGCCGCCGTTGCTTTTCCGGATGCCGTATAAGGAAATTTTCCGATTTTTACTTCGTAACCCTTTTCTTTTGCCGCCTTTTCGCTTAATCCGACCGAGGCAACTTCGGGCACAGTATATACCGCTCCGGGAACTTTGCCGTAGTCAATCGGTTCGGGATTTAAACCGGCTATTTTCTCGACACAGCAAATCGCTTCTGCCGAAGCAACGTGTGCCAATGCCTGCCCGTGAACGATATCGCCGATTGCATAAACACCTTCGATATTTGTTCGGTAAAAATCGTCAACTTTTATTTTGCCGTTTTCAAGCTCGATGCCCGCTTCTTCGATACCTGTATTTTCCAAATTCGGAACAACACCCGCCGCCGACAATACAATTTCCGCTTCAATTTGCAATTCTTTACCTTTTGAATTTATCGTTGCAACACATTTATCATTTTTTATCTCAACGTTTTCCACCGCCGACGAAACCATTACTTTAATTTTTGCTTTTTTCAACGACCGACCGATTTGTTTTGAAACATCCTCATCTTCAAGCGGCAGAACGTTCGGTAAAAATTCAACCAAAGTAACTTGCGTGCCGATTGAATTATAAAAAAATGCCAATTCGGTACCGATTGCTCCGGAGCCGACCACAATCATACTTTCGGGTTGTTTTTTAAGCGTAAGTGCCTCGCGATAACCGATAATTTTTTTGCCGTCTTGTTTTAAATTCGGTAATTCTTTTGAACGTGAACCGGTTGCCAAAATAATATGTTTTGCGGTATATGTTTCGATATTACCTTCGGCATCGGTAACTTCAACCGTATTTTTTCCGGCAAGTTTACCGAAACCCTGCAATACGGTAATCTTATTTTTCTTAAACAAATATTGCACGCCTTTGCTCATTTGCGAAGCAATTCCCCTACTTCTTTCAATAATTTTCGAAAAATCGGCCTTGTAATTTTCAACACTTATTCCGTAATTTTCGGAATGTTTTATATAATCGAAAACTTGGGCACTTTTAAGCAAAGATTTTGTGGGAATACAACCCCAATTAAGACAAATACCGCCAATTTCGGCACGTTCGACAACGGCAACATTCATTCCGAGTTGCGATGCTCTTATTGCGGCAACGTAACCTCCGGGTCCGCTTCCTATTACAATTATATCGTAATTCATTTTTGTAAATTTTAAAAAAGGTATAAAAAAAATCTTTTCTGACTAAACAGCTTTCAAACTTAAATCCAAACTTTTTATTTGATGTGTCAAGGCACCTACGGAAACAAAATCAACACCGCATTCGGCATAGCTTCTTATTGTTTCAAGCGTTATGCCTCCGGATGATTCCGTTTCGTATTTTCCGTCAATCATTTCAACGGCTTTTTTTGTGTCTTCGACCGTAAAATTATCGAGCATAATTCGATGCACCTTCCCTACTCTCAAAACCTCTTTTAATTCGTCAAAATTTCTGACTTCAACTTCAATTTTAATATCTTTATTTTTCAGTTTCAGATAATCGACAACTTTATTAATTGCATTTTCAATTCCGCCGGCAAAGTCAATGTGGTTATCTTTCAGCATCACCATATCATACAATCCCATTCGGTGGTTGGTTCCGCCGCCGATTTTCACGGCAAGTTTTTCGATGTGTCGAAGTCCGGGTGTGGTTTTGCGAGTATCCAAAACTTTGCAGGGTAAGTCTTTTATCAAATCGGCATATTTTGCCGTTTGCGTAGCAATGCCGCTCATTCTTTGCATAAAATTCAGCAATAAACGTTCGGCTTGAAGGATGGAAATTACCTTCCCGGAAATTGTGAAAGCAATATCACCGGGCTTTATTTTTGTTCCGTCTTTAATAAAAATTTCGATTTTTAATGTCGAATCAATTTTTTTCAATATCTCTTCGGTTATTTCAACGCCTGCCAATACACCTTCTTCTTTTACGAGAAGTTTTACTTTTCCGGTTTCGTTTTCCGGGATACAGGATAATGAAGAATGGTCGCCGTCGCCTATATCCTCGGCAATTGCCAATTCAATTAATTTATCAATAAATTTATTTGTCATTTTATTTAAGGTTTAAATTTTTCCGCCAATTTATTTAATTCGGAATGTTGCTGTATTAAATCTTCGGGAAATTTTTCAAAAGCAGAAGCTTCCAAAACGGCAACGGTTTTGTCATCTTTAATAAACGGAATAAAAATGATATTTGAAGGGGTTGCCGCTCCCAAACCCGATACAACCTGTACATAGTCATCAGGAATTTCCGAAAGTATTTTTATTTTTTTATTTTTTGCAACTTGTCCCGTTATGCCCTGCCCTTCGGAAAATTCTTCAAACTTCATTCCCGGATAAACGGCATATTTTGCTTTTATTTTATATTTATCATTGTTTTTTACATATACCAATCCTT
>CAMZKI010000196.1 GCA_947311125.1 uncultured Chlorobiota bacterium | reverse complement strand
CCAAGTCTTGAGAAATGAAGAAAAAGAAATAATGAACAGAACGGATAAAAGAATAAAAAGCATTCCCCACCAAGTTCGAAATTTTCTGTCATTTAGTTTTTCCTGAATTCGTTTATTTATCGGAGTTTTTTTTGTTTTCTTTTTTGCCATTAACCGCTAAAGTATATTTCATATTTTTTCAAAACACACAAAGATATAGTTTTTTATTCAAAACAGAGGAATAAAATATTTTTTTAAAAAAACGGTAAACTTTTACCTATCAGTAAGCAGTTGCTTTATGTTGAAACACTGACGTTTTTCAGTAATAAAGAAAGATGCATTCAAACGAATGCATCTTTCTTTATTACAAAATCTCTCACTTTGTTATTGAAGTATCATACTTAATCCCATATTATAGTTTGTTCCGTAGTATGCAATTTCCGTAAAAAATGCGTACTTGTATTTAGAGTGCCGGTTAAATTTATACCTTGCTCCTACATAAGTATCGGGATGAAAATGATGCCCTGTTTCTAAATCAACGGCAACACCGGCACCTGTGTATAAGTCAACAATTTTTGTTCGGAACAGTCCTATATGATATGTTGTTCTTAAAGTTATTGAAGGCTCAATATCACTTTCTTTCGGAAAAATAACATTTGCTCTTGCTCCGACTGCTATTGCTCCTACCCGGGCAATTTGTACAATACCCCTTTCTATGTTGAAAGTAACACCGGGTGCATCAATGCCGATTGTTCTGAGTCCGCCTCCTATATCGATGCCCGTATAATTTTTAAGAAAAACATACTGTCCGAACATAAATTGAACAGAAAAAAGTAATGAAACTAAAATAAGAGTTTTCTTAATCATATTATCATAATTTTAAAGTTATTCCTGCTTTTAGGAAAGAGACACCGTAACCGACTTCGGCAAAAAAGCCGAATTTGTCATTTTTCATCCACCTTGCACCTGCAAACTCTTCCCAAAATAAACCTGAACCGCTATAGTCATAAGGGTCGTAGTCAAAATTAGCATTCCAGAATTCAAGCCCCGTACCTAAACCTGCATATAAATCAAAGTCTCCGGTATCAAAAAACTGAAAATGAAAAGCAGCTCTTCCGGAAACTACGCTGTGAACATATACAACATTAGTTTGAGGATTAATTTTAGTTCCGACAAAACCTCCTATACCTATCACTCCGACATTAGGAATGTCAACAATTCCCGCTTCAAAACTTCCGTTAAAAGCAGGAATTACGGAAAAACCGTATCCGTAAGCATCTCCTATGCCTATACCGATATTGAGGGCTTTGTCTCCTTTATTAAAATTACCTTGTGCAAAAATACTTGAGGTAAATAAAACAACGATAACTGATAAAAATAGTTTTTTAATCATAATTTCTGGATTTTAAGGGTTAGTAAATATTGTGATAACTTAATCGCAAATGTATATATTTTTTGAGTATAATATTACAAGTTGTTTGATAAAAATTTTATTAAATAGTTTTTGAAGTAAAATTTTTCAGGCTTAAAAGACGGAAAAAATAATAACTTTGCCGAATAATATTTAAAAAAACAAAATTATGAAAGCATTTCACGCGTATGATATCAGAGGTGTTTATAATAAAGACTTTGATAAAAATGATGCCTATAAGGTCGGCTATTTTTTGCCGAAACTTTTGAAAACAAATAAAATACTTGTCGGCAGAGACGTAAGAGTTTCATCGCCCGAAATTTTCGAATACCTGAGCAAAGGCATAAACGATGCCGGAGCTGATGTATATAATCTCGGACTTTCTACAACACCGATGGTTTATTGGCTTACCGCAAAGCACAATTTTGATGCTTCGGTTATGATAACGGCTTCGCATAATGCAAAGCAATACAACGGAATGAAAATTTCCCGAACAAATGCTCTTCCTGTCGGATATGACAGCGGATTAAAAGATTTGGAAGGAATGATGAACAAGGAAGAAATAACAGTAAATAAGAACAGGGGTAAAATTATTGAATACAATCAAAAAGACGAGTATATAAGTTTCCTTAAAAAATATGTTCCCGATATTTCAGGACTAAAAGTTGCAATTGACTGTTCAAACGGGATGGCAGCCTTATTAATAAAAGACTTACTCAGCGAGAAACCCGTTTATATTTTTGACGAACTTGACGGCACATTTCCTAATCACGAAGCAAATCCGCTGATACCTGAAAATATTGTCGATTTACAAAATTTGGTTAAAAAAGAAAATGCCGATATCGGAATTATTTTTGACGGCGATGCAGACCGTGTTATGTTTGTTGACGAAAATGCAAAATTTATTTCGCCGGATTTGATGATTGCTGTTTTAGCAGATTATTACAAAAATGAAAAAGGCAAATTTCTTCAGGATATAAGAACGTCAAAAGCTGTTGCAGAATATATAGGTGACCGGTTTGAAATGAATATGTGGCGCGTGGGACGTGCCTATGCGGCATTAAAACTGAGAGAAATTGACGGTGTTTTCGGCGGTGAACTTGCCGGGCATTATTATTTTCGTGATTTTTATTATTCAGATTCCGGTTTACTTGCGGCTTTAATCTTCTTGGATGTTATTGCAGAAAAAAAGAAGGAAGGCATAAGCGTTTCGGATATGATTTCAAAAATTGCGGCATATGACAATTCCGGCGAAATAAATTTCAGGCTTGAGAAGAAAAAGGAAGCTATGGATGCCGTAAAAGATTTTTACCTTAATAAAGAAAAACCGACGGCTTTTTATGATTTTGACGGTTACAGAGTAGAATATACCGACTGGTGGTTTAACATAAGACCTTCAAATACGGAACCCTATTTAAGAATGTTGGTTGAGGCTAAATCAAAAAAATTATTGGATGAAAAAGTTGCTGAAATAACCGAAATAATAAAGCAGTTTGATTGATTTTACCTGCTTTTGCCGAATCTGATATTATTTTTTGTTTCTTTGCCGAATAAATGAAAAAGCAACTTAAACTTCCTGTTTTTGATATTATAAAAGATCTTGCGGGCAAAGATAATCTGCAAGTGTATGCAGTCGGCGGGTTTGTGCGCGACTTTATTATGAAACGTCCGTCGAAAGATGTTGATATTGTAATTGTCGGAAACGGAATAAAGCTTGCGGAAGCGGTAGCCGGGAAACTTCCCGGCGGCCCTAAAGTTACCGTTTTTAAGCGTTTCGGGACGGCAATGTTTAAATATAACGGTTTTGAATACGAATTTGTGGGAGCAAGAAGAGAGTCTTACAGTCCGGATTCCAGAAAACCGTCGGTAGAGGAGGGAACTCTCGAAGACGATCAAAAAAGAAGAGACCTTACGATAAATGCTTTGGCTGTCAGTTTACACCCGGATAATTTCGGTGAGCTCACAGACCCTTTCGGCGGATTAAATGATATAAAAAACAAAATTATAAGAACACCGCTTGACCCTGATATTACATTTTCGGATGATCCTTTGCGTATGATGCGTGCCGTGCGTTTTGCCTGTCAGTTGAATTTTGAAATATATCCCGAAACGCTTCGGGCGTTAAAACGAAATAAAAACCGCATTAAAATCATTTCGAAAGAACGGATAAGTGATGAATTGAATAAAATTATTCTGACGAAAAAACCGTCTGAAGGTTTTAAAATTTTAGATAAAACAGATTTACTTGAGATTATTTTTCCTGAACTTACGGCATTAAAAGGTGTCGAAACCATTGAGGGATTAAGTCATAAAGATAACTTTTTTCATACATTACAGGTTTTGGATAATATTTCCGGTAAATCGGAAAATTTGTGGCTGAGGTGGGCGGCACTTTTGCACGATATAGGGAAGCCTGCGACCAAACGATTTACAAAAAACGGATGGATTTTTCATTCTCACGAATTTGTCGGGAAAAAGATGGTTCCTGAAATATTTAAAAGACTTAAACTCCCTTTGAACGAAAAAATGGTTTATGTTCAAAAGTTAGTATCGCTCCATCTTCGTCCTATTGCTCTTGTTAAAGAGGAAGTTACGGATTCTGCCGTAAGGCGGTTGCTTTTTGAAGCCGGAGATGCCGTTGATGATTTAATGCTTTTGGCAGAAGCAGATATTACCTCCAAAAATGAAAAAAAAGTTAAAACTTTCTTAAAAAACCTCGGAAAAGTCAGAAAAAAGCTCGCAGAAGTAGAAGAAAAAGACAAAATACGGAATTGGCAGCCTCCGGTTACCGGTGAGGTTATAATGAAAACATTTAATTTAAAACCGTCAAAAGAAGTAGGGATAATTAAGGATGCGATAAGAGAAGCTATTTTGGACGGAAAAATACCTAATAATTATGATGCGGCATATAACTTTATGCTGGAATACGTAAAAACAAACAATATTTTGTCTTGAAGTTAACAATTATCGGAGAGGTGTTTTTTTCACTTTTTTCAGGAAAACAGTTTTAATTTGCCTTATTCTTTTTTAAAAAAATAATCTGTTTCTTCTTTATCTTTTTCTATCTGCTTTTTCAGTTCGTATTTAGTTGGAAACTTAATTTCGTTACGAATAAATTTCTTAAAATAGACATATATTATTTTGTCGTATATATCTCGGTTAAAATCAAAGATATGGACTTCTGTTGATGTTTTGCCTCCTGCATTTATTGTCGGTCTTGAACCTATATTGAGCATACCGTTATGTTCTTTGCCGTCAATAATAATTTTTACGGCATAAACTCCGCTTGCAGGCAAAAGTTTTTCTTTGTGAATGTTTATGTTTGCAGTAGGAAATCCGATGGTTCTGCCTATTCTGTTTCCGGAAACAACCTTTCCCGATAAGAAGTAGTCATAACCGAGACATTCGTTTGCTTCGATAATATTTCCGGAAAGTAAAGCATTCCTTATTCTTGTTGAACTTACTTTTTTTCCGTTTAAACTGAACGGCTCAACTTTTAAAATTTCTGTTCCGAAAGGTTTTGCACAGTTTCGTAATATTTGTAAGTTGTCTTGCTTGTCTTTTCCGAAACGATGGTCGTATCCGACAATCAGTTTTTTTATTTTAAGCTTATTACACAGTATGTTTTCTATAAAATCGCAGGATGTAAGGTTCGCAAAATCTTTTGTAAACGGGTAAATTATGAAATTATTTATACCTGCTTTTTCAAGAAGTTGTATTTTTTCGTCAAGTGTATTAAGTAAAAACAGGTCTTTAAAGTCAGGATTTAAAACTTTTCGCGGATGCGGATAAAGAGTAAAAACGACCGATTCACCCTTATTTTTTTCTGCTTCTTCGGTTAATACGGATAATATTTTTTTATGTCCGAGATGAACCCCGTCAAAAGTTCCTACCGTAAGAATCGGGCTTTTTGCTTTAAAGTCTTGTATATTTTTGTGTATTTTCACACTTTTATAAATAAAAAGGGCAAATTTATAAGAAACTTGCCCTTTTCGAAAAAATATTTTAATCGTATCTATCTTACTGAATTTATATATTTATTCAGTTCGCTAATTGAAGATGAGAAATCGAATATGTCATTAATTATAAAATAATTCTCGACATCAAATGTTCGAGTATATGCAAATTTTGCAAATTTAAGTTTATCACTTTCAAAATCAAATAATGATGCTATTTCTTTTACTTGTTGTGCAGTCAGGCAGTTAGAGTTCATAACCTGTTCAGCAATGGTTCTTTTGTCAGAATCAAAATCTGCGTTCATAATTGTTTGTTTTGCTCTTTGAAAATTATTCGGACTCATAGGCCAAGGGCAACCGATTCGTCCGTTATAACCGGGCATTACATAATGATTGGTATGTGCTTCTGTAACTTCGTAATGTGTTTCATTTTCGTAAATATTTGATTCGTAATGAGCACCCGTGCTGTTTACATTTACATTTGAATTCAGGTTTACGCCGTCTTCTGTTTGTATTGATATACTTCCTCCTGTTTCGTTTACATTCATATTAATATTTATACCGTTTACGCTCGGGTCTGTTACGACAGTATTATTGTTAATATAAACCTCATCTTGATAACTCGGCTCATTGTAAACATAATCGTAGGGCAGCGGTGATTCTGAATAGAATCTTAATACATTCCTTCCTTTTTTATCTTTTTTTATCCTGTATGTAATTTCTGTTCCGGGTTTTGTGTAAACATTTTTGTCAATATTTGGAATTGCTTTATCTTCAAAAATAATTTTTATTTTGTAAGCAGGATTTGTGAGTCCTTCAATCTTTACATTTGTTCGAGGTTCGAGGTTCTTTTTTAACCCGTTAACTATTACCGTAAAAGGCTGTCCGTTTTCGGAGAAAAAGGTTAAAGTTGAATAGGGTTGAGAAAAAGCAAAAAAAGTTCCTGAAAGAATAATAAAAAACAGTAAGTATAATTTTTTCATAATATTTTAATTTTTAATTATTTTTACAAATAAAGTTAAATTATTTTAATTTGTGCTAAGAAATATCTGTATAAAATATTGGCATTTTTCATATCTCAGGATATGTCTAATACTACATACGAAATGCAATATTCTGATAGTGACATTGTTGTGTTTTTATATTCACTACATTATAAAAAATCAATTCCGAGTATAGTAATATCGTCAAAAAGTGCAGGGTTCCCTTTTTTCAGATTTAAAGATTTTTTCAGACATTCAAAGTTTTTGTCAACAGATTCGTTGTTTATCATACATTTTTCAAGTTCAGCCAAGCCTATTTCTTCGTTATTGTTGTTTTCAAGCTCGGCAAGCCCGTCTGTAAAGCAAATAAGTTTTGAAGAGTTTTCAAGTATTCTTATGCCTTCATTAATGAAAGGGATTTCATCAAGCATCCCTATTCCGGGGCACCCTTCTTTCAGTTCGGTAAGTTTTTTAGTCTTTTTATCGTAAAGAAGAGGCGGATTGTGCCCGGCATTTATATATCTTAACTCTCGGGTTGTCGAGTTATATTTTCCGGCAAAAAAAGTTATAAATTTTTCACCTTGTGCGCTGTCTGTAACTCTTATATTAAGTAGTCTGACTAATTCAGGTAATTTAATGCCCGTTGTGAGGTATGCTTTTAAACTTGCTTGGAAATTGGACATTAAAAGCGCTGCGGAAATACCTTTTCCGGAAACATCTGCCACGCAGAAAAAATACTGGTTGTCAGACAGTTGTTCAAAATCAAAATAATCGCCGCCTACGTCAAAATGAGGGAGGTAAAAAGAGGTTATGAAAATATCTTTATTTTTCGGAAATAGGCTTGTGTCGGGCACAAGCATAGACTGCATACGAGATGCAAGTTCCATTTCCTTTTTTATTCTTTCCTGTTTAAGGTTTTCTTCATACAAACGTTTATTTTCTACTGCAACAAAAATAATGTTTGTAAGAGTTTGAATAAATCGCAGGTGCTTTATTGTGGGACTGACACCTTCTTTTTCTTCATCAACGTCTCCGATAAGAACATAGGCAATTGCATTAACATCGTGATAAACCGGAATTATAAAGTCAAAAGCCGAAAGAAATTTATTGTCTGACGATGAGGTTCCGGTTATTTCTTCGTGTTCTGACAGGTCTTTTTCTATGTCAATTCCTGTAATATCATCTTTTTTCAGACCGGATTTGAGCATAATTTCCCATTTGTCAGATTTTGCAAATACAAGAACTTTTCCTATTTTTAATTCATCAAGAAGGATATGTTCGTAAGTTTCAAGAAGTTTATCTACGGATAAATTTTCGTTAATTGCATTTGTAATTTCAAGTAAAGCGTCTAACTTGAAGTTGCAAAATTTGAGGCGTTTTATGGATGAACTTTTTGCCATAAGCAAATTTTATTTTACCCGCTCTGAGTATTCTCGTGTTCGGGTGTCAATCTTTAGTTTATCTCCAATGTTAATAAACAGCGGTACTTTAAGCTCTGCTCCGGTTTCAAGAGTTGCGGGTTTAGTGGCGGAAGATGATGCCGTATCTCCTTTAAAGCCGGGTTCGGTATATGTAACTTCCAACTCTACAAACGGGGGCAAATCGCATGATAAAACTTGATTGTTTTCTGTGCGAAAAAGCATTTCTACTTCTTGTCCTTCTTTAAGCAGGTCGTTATTATCGACCAAATGTTCCTGCAGGGATATTTGGTCGTAAGTTTTTTGGTGCATAAAGTGGTATCCTAAATCGTCTTTGTAAAGAAACTGATAGGGGTGCCTTTCTACTCTTACTTCCGTAACTTTTACGCCGGATGTAAAAGTGTTTTCCAAAACTTTTCCTGTTGACAGGTTTTTTAATTTTGTTCTGACAAAAGCCGGTCCTTTTCCCGGTTTTACGTGCTGAAAATAGACTATTTTATATAAATCTCCTTTAAATTCTAAAGTCATTCCGTTTCTGAAATCTGCTGTTGTTGCCATATTAATTTTAAAAAACTTATTAGATTAATGAGCAAAAATAAACAAAAAAATCGGAATACAATATAAGACTTTTTATTTAAAAAATATTCGGATTGTAATTATTAAGTTCTTTGTCAAGTCTTTTTGCATTTCCGGTTACCTTGTCCAATAGTGTCCAAAATTTTTTACCGTGATTTTTTTCAATCGTATGGCAAAGTTCGTGTAAAATTACGTAATCGGAAAGATATTCCGGAAGTCGCATCAAGTGAATATTCAGGCTTATATTATTTTTGCCGGAGCAACTGCCCCATCGGGTTTTTGCATTTCTCACACTTACTTTTTCATATTTAAAACCGAATTTTTGTGCCAGAATATCGGTTCTTTCCGGTAAATAGTTTTTTGCTTCATTACGCAGTGCTTCAATAATTCCTTTCCGGATATATTCTTGAAAACCGGTGTTTTCAAACATATTTCTTGAAGTGTAGAATACGTTTATTTTACTTGGACTTATTTTTATGTGATTTTTTTCGGATTTTATGAAACAGAGTTTGTGTTTTTTTGTCGAAAAAACAGTTTCGGGAGTGAAAACAGTTTTTTGATTTTCTCTTTCGGCAATTTTTTTTAAGCTTCGGATAATCCAATCTTTTTTTCATTAATAAAATTTTCTGCGGAACTGAAAGAAACGGAATAAGGAACGGTCATAACTACTTTTTCGGAGGGCTTAACTTTTAAAATCATTCTTTTAACCCCTCGTTTTTTTGTAATCTTTACGCTTCCTATTTCAGGTATGAGAATTTCTTTCGTCATTAAAAAAGACTGTCTATTTCAGAGTTTGAGAATTTATGTATAATTTTTCTGCCGTCTTTTGTATAAGATGGGTTGCTGCAAAGAAACAAACGGTTTACCAATTCTTGTAATTCTTCTTCGGCAAGCACTTTTGCAAAACTCATTGAGTTTTTTTTGGCTATTACTTCGGCAAGATTCTCAAGCGCATTTTTTTCAAGAAGCTCTGCATCGTCCCTTACCTGAATTAAAACTGCTTCTAAAATTTCTTTCGGGTTTGCCGAAAATAAGAAATCGGGCATACCTTTTATTATCACAAGGTCATTTTCGGTAAACTCTAAAATAAAACCAATATCTTTTAAAATGTCTTCCGCAGCTTTTAAATAGTCTATATTGTCTTCATTGAGTTGTATTTCAACAGGATAAGTTAATTTTTGGGAGTGTATATTGCCGTGTTCTGTTTTTTTTATAAATTCTTCAAAAATAATGCGTTCATGAGCCCTTGTTATGTTTATTATCAACAATCCCGACTTTAAAAATGTTATTATGTATTTTTTTTTGAATTGAAATAATTCGGTGCGATTTTTATAAAAATCTGTATTTGTTGTATTGTTTTCAAAATTTATTTCAGAATCAAAATTCTTATATAAGGTATCCCAATTATCAGGTATTTGTTCTTTTTTTACATTTTTTTTGAAAATAAATGAGGATGTTCGCGGCTTTTCATCGGAAAAAGGGTTGTATCCGTTGTTTGTATTAATAGTCGGCTCATAAATATCCGGTTTATCACGTTTTAAGTAAGGGATGTTTACGGCTCCGTCAGTATCAAAGTCAATAGAGGGTACGATATTTGATTTTCCGAGTGCTTGTTTTACGCTTGCTCTCAGCAGTTGAAAAATTCCCTGTGTATCATCAAAATTTATCTGAATTTTGGCAGGGTGTATATTAATGTCGATATGCTCCGGAGCAATATCAAAATACAGGAAAAAAGAAGGGTGCAAATCCGGTTTTATTATACTTTCATAAGCTGATAATACCGCTTTGTAGAAATATGCGTGTCGCATAAATCGCTTATTTACAAAAAAATATTGGTCGTCATTTCGTTTTTTCGCGGTTTCGGGCGTGCCTATGTATCCGGTTATGTTTAGTATGCTTGTTCGACTGTTGACAAGAATCAGATTTTTAGCATATGACTTGCCGAAAAGATTAACTATTCGTTTAATAAGGGTTTCCTTTCCCGGCTTATAAATAATATTGTCGTTATGATACAAGCTGAAACTGATTTCAGGGTTAGCGAGAGAAACTTTTTTAAACTCGGTTATTATGTGCTTAAATTCAGTGGTATCTTTTTTTAAAAACTTTCTTCTTGCCGGGATATTAAAAAACAGGTTTTTGATGCTGAAATTACTTCCGCTTTCACAAGATACGGTTTCTTGTTTTATTAAATTTGAGCCTTTAATATGAATGTAAGTTCCGAGCTCGCTTGTATGGGTTTTTGTTTTTAGTTCTACGTCTGCAACTGCTGCTATCGATGCAAGGGCTTCGCCTCTGAATCCCATTGTTTTAACAGAAAACAGGTCTTCAGCCATTTTTATTTTTGAAGTTGCATGGCGTTCAAAAGCCATTCTTGCATCGGTTTCAGACATACCTTTTCCGTTATCAATTACCTGAACCAAAGTTCGTCCTGCATCTTTTATGTTTATCGTAATCTTATCGGCTTCGGCATCAAGGGCATTTTCTGCCAGCTCTTTTACGACGGAAGCAGGTCTTTGAATAACCTCTCCGGCAGCAATTTGATTTGCAACTGAATCGGGCAGTAGTTGAATTATATCACTCATAAATCAGTTATAAATGAAGTGCAAAATAATAAAAAACTTGTATTTATACGGCAGATTTCAGAAAATAAAAAAGGAACAGATTGAAAAATCTGCTCCTTTTTGAGGTCGCGAGCGGATTCGAACCGCTGTACACGGTTTTGCAGACCGTTGCCTAAGCCACTCGGCCACGCGACCGATTTTTTCCTTTTTAAGGGACTGCAAAGATAAATGTTTTATAATTTATAAAAAAGAAAAACTAAATTTTTATTTTGTTAAACTATTGCTCTAAATAAAGGCTTACGGTTTTATATAGTTTATCTGATAAGTTTTTTTGATTATATTGTTCGGCAAGTTCCGAAAATTTATTTAAGGTTACTAAAAGTTCTGTTTTATCTTGTATTATTTGATATTTAAATTTTCCTGAAAAGTGCTCATAGTACTTCAGGTATTCTTCTGCATTATTATAAATAGTTTCAATAATTTTATTTGCTTTTTCTTTTTTGCCGGCATCATAATATCCTTTTACGATATTGTACATATCGTAACCGTAAGGGAAATTATAATGCGGCATAATATTGATACACCTGTCTAGTACCTGTGCGGCTTTTTCTTTTTTGCCTTCTTTCAGTAATCTTTCTGCAAGAAGTGCAAAATTTTGTCTTATGTTCATTATTCTTACTGTTCGCAGGATAAAATTATCTATATATACGTCTTTTTTGGCGATATTTCCCCATTTTGCCTTGTTCATAAGCATATTATACAGTACTTCGGTATTTAGTTTAGTATCATCGGTATTCGTTTTAAAAGGAACAAGTCGTAAGGCAAAGCCGTCTAAACGAAGATAGTTTCCAAGTCCTTGATAATTTTGAGAGGGAACGCTTGTTGCAAAATAAACAGGTCTTTTCCAATTATTTCGTGCGATTATTTCTAAAACAGCCATATCATTCTTATAAATGTATGATTTGTTAAGTGTCCATTTTATGTTTTTTTCAAATTTGCTTAGCTCTTTAGCGGTAAAATTTCCGTTTTTTGCAGCCTCGGGCCACGAAACAAGAAGAGACAGTTTTTTTGAGGGCAGATAATTTATTTTATCTCCTCTTGAAGATTGAAGTTGAGTTTCCGGATTATCGGAAGCCACAAAATCCATTGCATTTTGCAGCGGCAGGTATTCTTTTGAAACAGAATCTATTAATGTTTCAATATTTTTATATAATTTACTGACATCTTCTTTATTAAGTTTATATTTTAATACAAACCTTTCATTTGCCAAACTTCCCGCAATACCGGCTATTTCTGTAACGGGCAAGGTGTTGAATGTGGTTTTAAGTTTTTTATATTCATCGGGATTTTGTTCGGGATATTCGGACTTTGATAATACAGCAAATAAATCCTCACTTGTTTTAGTTATTGATTTTTCGTATTTTAACTTATTAGCTTCGAACTTTTCATTTAAAAATACGTCCGGATTGTCGGTAACATAAACGGCATCTCTTTTTCCTTCGCGATATTTATCGTGTACCATTTTAAAGGGAACGGGATCGGCTTTATAGGTTTTCCTCTTCATTTGGTCTATATACCAATCAGTCCCGAGTAAACTTAAATTTACAACTTTTATGTCTGTCCGTATACCTTCAACTTCTTGTGCATACCACAAAGGGAAAGTATCATTGTCGCCGTAAGTGAATAATATTGCATTTTTATCGCACGAATTAAGATAGTCAACGGCAAAATCACGAGCGGTATACCTGTTTGAACGGTCATGATCGTCCCAATTTTGCTGTGCCGTAATAACAGGTACGGGGAGTGTTAAAAGAGCTGTGACTGTTATAATATATTTTTTATTTAATTTTTCCGTCAAATACTTAAAAATACCGGTAACACCTAATCCTGCCCATATTGCAAAGGCATAAAAAGATCCTGCATAAGCATAGTCTCTTTCCCTGGGTTGATACGGAGTTTGATTTAAATATATAACAATTGCTATTCCCGTAAAGAAAAACAGTAATGCAATTACAGAGAAATTTTTCTTATCATTTTTATAGGAAAACATTAAACCCAGTATGCCCAAAATAAAAGGCAACAAGTAATATGTGTTTCTGCTCTTATCATTTTTTATCCTGTCAGGTAGGTCTTTTTGATTTCCTGTCATCATTTTATCCAAAAAAGGAATGCCGCTTATCCAGTTACCTTTTGTTATACCGCCGTATGATTGCAAGTTGTTTTGTCGTCCGGCAAAATTCCACATAAAGTATCTGAAATACATATGTCCTAACTGGTATTTGAAAAAGAACTTGATGTTATCGGTAAATGCGGGGTCTTCTCCGGGTTCAGTGCCTGTCCATGACTGATAGGCGGAAATATGATTTTTATCTCTGCTGTACATTCTCGGAAAAATAGTTTTTCCGGATGATTCATAAAGATATTCAGGGTTTGTTTTTTCAATTTTTTGATATTTTCCGTTTACAGGAATATATGTATAAAGCTTTTTAAATTTTATTTCTCCGTATTCGTCTTTCTGAAATTCTGCATTGTAATAATTTCCGAAAATCAGAGGTCTTGACCCGTATTGCTCCCTGTTTAAATATGACAGAAGAGCAAAAATATTTTCCGGGTTGTTTTCGTCCATAGGCGGATTGGCATAAGATCGAATTACGATTATTGCAAAAGATGAATATCCTATGAGAATAACCGTAATCATTGTTACGGCAGTATTCAGAAATATTTTTCTTTTTTTGTATGTGTAATAAATCCCGAAAACCAGCAGTCCGAAAGTAAGTATTATGTATGCAAAAAGTCCGCTGTTATAAGGCAGTCCGAAAGAATTTACGAACAACAGTTCGAATTTTGAGGCAATTACGACATATCCCTGAATAATACCGTACATAATAAATGTAAGGATAAGCAAAGAAATAATAAATGCGTAAAAAATTCCTTTTTTTGTTGTTTTGTACCTTTTGAAATAGTATACGAATACAATTGCCGGAATTGCAAGTAGGTTTAATAAATGAACTCCGATTGAAATTCCCATTAAAAAAGCGATAAGGATAAGCCACCTGTCAGAATATTTTTGTTCCGATACTGTTTCCCACTTTAGTATTGCCCAGAAAACAACAGCCGTAAATAAAGAGGAGCTTGCATAAACCTCAGCTTCAACAGCCGAAAACCAAAAGGTATCTGAAAAGGCATAAATTAAAGAGCCGACAAAGCCGCTTAACAAAACAGCAGCAGCATTGTTCGATTTAAATTCATTTTTCTTTAATAAAATTTTTTCGGCAAAATACGTGATTGTCCAAAAAAGGAAAAGGATGGTGAAGGCACTTGCTGTAACCGATACAAGATTTATCATAAAAGCAACGTGTTGCACTGATGAAGAGAAAAGAGAAAAAAATTTGGCAAGAAGCATAAAAAAAGGAGCTCCCGGAGGATGTCCCACTTCCATCTTATACGAAGATGCGATAAACTCTCCGCAATCCCAAAGACTGACAGTTGGCTCAACGGTAAGGTAATAAGTGATAAATGCAATGAGAAAAACGCCCCAGGCAATAAAGATATTGTATTTTTTATATGTTGAATAATTCATAACCGCTGTTATTTTCCGTTTCGTTTAATTATAACCTGTATAGTGTGTATCAGTATTTTAAAGTCCAGATATAAGGACATGTTTTCGATGTAAAAAATGTCATAATTCAGGCGTTCTATCATCTGTTCAATATTTTCGGCATATCCGAATTTTACCTGTCCCCAGGAGGTAATTCCCGGCTTTACTTTTAGTAAATTAAGGAAATGCGGAGCTTTTTCAACTATTTTGTCAATATAATATCTGCGTTCAGGACGCGGACCTACCAAAGACATATCCCCTTTTAATACATTAAAAAATTGAGGGATTTCATCCAGTCTCGTTTTTCTCATAAACCTGCCGAATTTCGTAATTCTTTTATCATTTTCCGATGACAGTTGCGGTCCGTCTTTTTCGGCATCAACATACATTGAACGAAATTTATAAATAACGAACGGTTTTTCATGTAAACCGATTCTTTCTTGTTTAAAAAATACACAGCCTTTTGATGTAAGCTTTATAATTACGGATGTTGCCAAAAAAACCGGAGATAAAATTATCAATGCAACAGTCGAAACAAAAATATCCATAATACGCTTCAGGCTTTCTTGCCATGCAGGCATTAAAGTATGAGAAATTATTATGAGCGGTGTTCCCAAAAAGCTTGACATCCTTACTTTACCTGTTAAAATATCAAACAATGAGGGAATTACTTTTGTAATAACATTTACTCTTTGGAGTTTATACAATATCTTTTCAATTTCTTTATGTTCTGATGATTCGATAGCAATAATAACTTCTTCGATATTGTATTTTTTTATAGTATCAATTAAATTATCATAACTGCCGAGATGTTTTAAGTGCTTACTCAAAACAGGGTCTTTTTTATCATAAATATTTATAAAACCGGTAAATTTATAACCGTATTTTTCTTCGTCAGAAGTTAATTTTTTATATAAATTTAAAGCTTTACCGTTGCTTCCTATCAAAAGAGTGTTAAAACCTGTCTTTCCTGATTTTATTTTATTTTGTGTATGTGTGGTTATTATAAGTCTGGGAATATAGGTAATTACAAACTGTAAAAGAAACAATGCAAATAATGATATGTAATAATTTTTATAGGAGAAAATAAAATCGTCTAAAATTAATACAAAGAAAACTATTACAACACCTGCAGATACAGAAATGAAAGTCTGCCACAATTCCAACAACCTGGATTTTCTGAAAAGAACTCTGTAGTAACCGGACATTGAGTAAAGAAATATCCAAAAAAGCGGAAGGACAAACAATCCGATATAGAAATTAGAATTAAAAACGACATCAACTTTGTAACCGTAATTCGGAGATTCAATAAAAAATTTGCGAAAAAGCCAAAACAAGAACCAGGCAGCAGACGCACTCAGATAATCGGACAGAATATATTTTATTCGCTGTTTCTTTTTATTCATTTATTGAAAATTGAATCGGAATTAATCTGCATACCGATTTAAACAAAACGTAAAATAAAAATTTTGATTGTTAAAAAACGAATTTTTAGAGATATAATTTTTAAAAAGTCTGAAACTTTTTACTTTCGCTCAAAATTTACACTTTTAGAATGAAGGATACCTATCGTCATAAAGGTCTTCGTAAAATGCTTATTGACTCTTTAAGAAAAAAGGGGATAGACAATGAGGATGTTCTGTCGGCAATGATGAATGTTCCTCGTCATCTTTTTATGGCTAAAGGTTTTGAGGAGAGGGCATATCAAGACAATGCCTTTCCTATTGCTGCCGAGCAAACAATTTCTCAACCATATACCGTTGCTTTTCAAACATCATTACTCGAAATTAAAAAATCGGATAAAGTTTTGGAAGTAGGAACCGGCTCCGGCTACCAAGCTGCGGTTTTACTTGAATTGGGAGTGAAACTTTATACAATAGAACGGCAGCAGGAACTGTTTAAATCTTCAAAATTACTTTTAAATAACTTAGGATATTACCCTTACTCATACTACGGTGACGGCTATAAGGGATTGCCGAGCTATGCTCCGTTTGATAAGATACTGGTTACCGCCGGAGCTTTCGAAGTTCCTGATAATCTGCTGAAACAATTGAAAACGGGGGGAATAATGGTTATTCCGACAGGACCTCGGCATTCACAAGATATGCTTAAAATTATTAAAATTTCAGAAGATGAATACAAAACCGAAAATCACGGTAAATTTGTTTTTGTGCCGATGCTGAAAGGAAAAGGATAAGAAATTATCGTACTG
>CAMZKI010000195.1 GCA_947311125.1 uncultured Chlorobiota bacterium | reverse complement strand
GTTACTGTTACAGTTGATGCCTGTTGCAGTACAACATTTTGTATTGTTGTTGCTTCCCAATTTGAAACTGTTACACTTATTGTTTGTGAAATATAACCGTAAGAAGAATATGTAACGTCATAAGTTCCCGGTGCAATAGGTCGGTAATAATCGCCGTTTACGGGATCTGTAACAACCCATGAGTTATCTTTGTCAAATCCCGCAATTTCAATTTTTGCATCAAGCGGGTCGCCGTTTGTGTTTTTTACGGTTCCGTTTATTCCGTATTTTGCTTCTTTAATATAGTTTAGCAAAGACTGTTTGTTATAGTTCCAATATGCGGGAAGCAGGTCTGTTGAAAGTAATTTAACGGATGAAAGTTCAATCGTAACCTCTTTACAGTGATTAAAATAGTTCATATAATCCTGACGCCCTCCGTTAACAGAGTACCAGTCAGCTCCTTCGGTAATACCGCTCGATGTAATACCTGTCATATAGGAGGAATTCTGGAGTCTTGCCGTATCCACATAAGCATGTCCGGTATATTGCCACCAAGTTGTATCTGCAGTTGCATTTTCATTTGTAGTCCAGCAGTCCCAAGGATAGTTGTAAACTTCCGCACCTCCGTGAAAGTTGGCAGACATAACAAATCGGTGATTTTCTGCAAATGTCATCATATCTTGTGTTTCTTGGCTATATGGTGTATTTGCACCGATTACAGGGTCGGGAAAGTCGCGGTTAGGGTCTGTTCCGTCTGCCAGGTATCTGACGGCACCTGAAACATCATTATTTCCTCCGTTATAGGTTCCGTCGGGGTTTGCATTGGGGTTAATGTAAATTTCAAAATTATTAACTAAATCGGTAACCTCCGCATCAGTTCCGTAGTTTGACAGTAAATAATCGGCAAGTCTCAGCATTAAGACATATCCTGCAATTTCATCGCCGTGCATTGATGAGGTATAGAAAAATTCGGGTTCTTGTTCGTGTGTTGCAACATTATCCGATATTTTTAAAACGAGTATAAGACGTCCGTTTTGGCTGTATCCTATCGTGTCTAAATCGCAAACAGCAGGATAATTTGTTTGAAAATCCTGCATCATTTGGACGTATACGTCGTAGGTGGGATATCTGTCCCATGTTGCCATTTCGGCAACTGTTGTTGCCATATTTATCACTTTTGCATTATTGTTGTTATGCAAAGGGAGTTTTTCAATTTTGTAATTCAATTTATTGAATTCTTCAAATTCTTTATCGTTTGCATAAGCCCAAACAGTATTGTTTTTGACATTATCAATTGAGATTATGCGTGTAATTTTATTTATTTCAGACTTGCTATTAATTCGAAATTTAAAATAATGAGACTGAGAGTAACTTTGTAAGCCGGAAAGTAAAATTGCAAATAAAAATAGTGTAATCTTTTTCATCTGGTTTAATATATTATGCAGTTTGTAAAAAATAACAATGATTTAACTGTTTATAAGAGATAATAAATAAGTTTTTGGTTGCATCAATTATTTCTTATATATATACGTTTTTTTAAGACATATGTTTCAGGAATGTAATATAAAATAAAAGTAAAGGACGCTTTCTGCAACCGAAAACGTCCTTTTAATTTTTTTACATAATGTTTTTATAAATCAATATAAAATGCAAGGCTGAAGGCTACATTCTTGTGTTTTAAATTTAAGTCTTCAATTGTTGACGGGCTTGAATTTTTACCGTTTCGCCAACTGTCTAAAATACCGTTGTTATATTGCACGGTCAGAGATAAGTGCAGATTATCTTCAATATTATAAACAGCACCTGCACCGGCTGTAAGGTAAAAATCAATAATATTAAGAACGGAAGTGGTCTTATATTCAAATGTTGAATAATCAGGATCTTCAGGATGTTTTAAATCTGAAATTATTCTTGTTGATTTTAATTTAAATCCTGTTCCGACACCGAAATTTATCAGAGCCTGAAAGTCTTGTGCAACATCAAACTGTCCGTTAAAGTTTAACGGAATTTGTAAAAATTGAACTTTAAAATCTTCAGTTCTGTCAATAACAACAGGATTTGTTGATTCGTTTGTCTGGTGTATGCCGAATTTCTGCCAAGTAAAAATACCTGATACGTCCACATTAAAATTATCGGAAAATTTGTATCTTATCGAAGGTCCGAATCCCATACCTAACTTAATTCCGTCAGATTCGTAAGAGTATAATGAGTCTCCGTCAGTCATTGATGTCCAATTTAATGTAGGAATGGCTCTTAATCCGAATGATATGCCTTTTTGTGCAAAAAGCCCTGAAACTGTAAAGGTTAATACAGCTGCAAATAATAAAACTTTTTTCATAATTTATCTTTTTTAATAGTTAACAAAGTGATTAAAATGCAAATATACTTATTTATTTAATTTCGTTAATAAGGTTTGTAAGTTTTAGGATTTCTTCTTTTTTTTCTGTTACTTTTTCGGTTAAAGTTTCAACATTTTCTTTGTTGGTTTCTATTCTAGCGGATTTTTCTTTATTTTCTTTTTTTAAGTCTTCAATTGTTTGTTTGTTTTTTTCAATGTCATTTGCCAGTGTTTCATTTTCTTTAATTGTATTTTCTTTTTCTTTTTCTGTCTTGGCGAGTTCTTTATTAAGTTCTGCAAGCTTTTCGTTGTAGTGTGCTCTCAGAAATTCAACGGAAAAATCTTTAAGAATTGACATAAGAGCCGAATACTCATTCGGGTTGTCAGTTTTATTAAGATAAATGTCGTAACCGAATTTTATAAAGACGTTCATATCGGTGGTATTATTGTCTTTATTTCTGTTAAAACGGGTGTAAAAGTCCATAGTTCTGGATGTTACAGCAGGAAAAACAGCTTCTTCCGCTTTAAGATCGTCACCTCTGTCATTTTTCAGTTTTAAATCGTATTTTCTTTTGAGGTAATTTTTCCATGCTTTTTTTGCTTCACTTGCATCAGGTTCGAATGTTATTGTAATACAAGGTCTTGCTTTGTCATCATTAATTGCAGTTCCGTCTTTAATATTAAAAATTTGTGATTTTCCG
>CAMZKI010000194.1 GCA_947311125.1 uncultured Chlorobiota bacterium | reverse complement strand
CTTGAGTTCGTATGCTTAAGACGATGCAACAAAATACCTTTTGTCTGATAAATCATATAAAACTTCTGAATTTTTTACAAATATATAATTTATTTGAGGATATATTAAGCTGTCTTTCATATAACATTCAAGAGTTTTTTGTATCTTTACCTTATAATTTAAAACTTTGTATTATGAAAAACATTATTTCGGTCTTTTCTTTAATGTTTTGTTCTTTTTTATTAATAACCGGGCAAAACGTTAGGTCTAAAGAAATAAAAACAGAAATCAGTTCCGTAACAGTTTATTTAAACGGAGCAGAAGTAAAAAGAAGCAAAACCGTTAAATTAAGTCCCGGAAAAACACAACTGGTTTTTTCAAATCTTTCTCCCAAGCTTAATACCGGCAGCATACGTATTACAACAGGTTCTGATATTGACTTGCTTGGTATAACAAGTAAAATTAATTATCTTTCAGAAGAGAAAAATAAGCCTCGCATAAAACAATTAAAAGATTCGGTTAAAATAATAACAGAGAGCATTCGAAAAATTACAGATTTGTCTGACGCATATAAAACAGAAAAAAAGATGCTTCTTTCAAATATTTCAATCGGGGGAAAAGAAAAAGGCGTGAGCATTGCAGATTTAAAAATTGCGTCTGATTTTTACAGAAGCAGAGTTTCGGAAATTAATGCAGCCCTGAGTAAATTTAACAGCCAACGAAAAGTTTTAGTACAAAAACAACAGAAAATCAGAAAACAACTTTCCGAGTTAAATGCCGGTTCTAACTATTCTCGTGCGGAAATAAGCGTTTTGATTTCTGCTAATACTTCAACATTAAGTGAAATAGAGTTAAAGTATTTAATTACCGCCGCGGGATGGTCCCCTTCTTACGATATTAAAGCCGAAGATACAGATAAACCCGTGAAACTTGAATACAGAGCAAAAGTTTATAATAATACCGACATTGACTGGAAAAACGTTAAAATTAAACTGTCAACAGCGGATCCCAACACGAGAGTTTCAAAACCGGAATTAAAGCCGTGGTATTTAAAATATAAAACTTACAGCTATAATAACTCTGCAAGGTTAAAAAAAGGGGGAGGCTATGTACAAAATAAAATGATACAAGCTCAAAATATACCGTCAGTATCACAGGACGATGCAGATGTGTCTTTTGATATTGAAGAAGATGTGTCTTTTGATATTGAAGAAGAAGAAAGCGGCGATATTTTTACCGATGCGCAAGTTCCGGAACTAAGTGCGGAATTTGATATAAAAAAAACATATGATATTCCTTCAGATGATAAGCCGTATATAGTTGATATTAATCAATTTGAACTTCCTGCAAGTTATAAGCATTATGCCGTAACAAAACTGGATAAAGATGTTTTCCTCTTAGCCCGAATAACAGGATGGCAAGACCTGAACTTAATAGAAGGTCCTGCAAATGTCTATTATGCAGGAACTTATCTCGGACAATCATTTATTGATATCAGAAACGTAAAAGACACACTGGACCTTTCTTTGGGCAGAGACGGAAAAGTTTTAGTAACAAGAACAAAACTTAAAACTTACAGCAGCTCTAAAATAATCGGAACTAAAAGAAAAGAAACAATGGCTTACGAAATTGTTGCCAGAAACAACAGAAAATCAGATATAAATCTTCAGATTTTAGACCAAGTCCCTATTTCGCAAACAGACGAAATTGAAGTTAAGATTTTAGACATATCAGGAGCCGCTTTTAACGAAGCGTCCGGAAAACTTACCTGGGAACTTAGTTTAAAACCGGGAGAAACAAAAAAAATAATACTTTCTTTCGAGATAAAATACCCGAAAAACAAAGAAATACAAATTGAAAAAAGAAAGTCGATGCAAATAAGGTATTTTTAGTGTAAGTTTGGTTTGTGCTTTAAAGGTTTGTATTTTTAAAAGTAAAAAGCTTACTGTTTGAAATATTTTCTTTTTTTACGGGATTTAATTTTATTTCAGGTGCTTTGATGCCGGACTTAAAGAATTTGTTTCCTACAAAGACTTTGGCTTCGTCCCACAAGCCGGTATCTAAAAAAGCATTTGCGGTTTTTGTGCCGCCCTCTACGATTAGGCTCTGTATTTCAGAAGAATACAAATAGTCAAGCAGTTGTTTTATCAAAGTTTCATCAAAAGTTACTTTTAGAAATTTTATGTTTTTTTCGGTTTTTTTTTCTTTTTCGGTTAGTACAAGTGTCGGTATTTTTCCGGAAAACAGGTGCAGATTTTCGGGTAGTCGTAAATTTTTGTCAATAACAATTCGTAAAGGGTCTTTTCCTGCCCATTCCCGAAGACTCAGGCTCGGATTGTCCTTTTCGGCAGTATTTGTGCCTACAAGTATAGATTCTTCCTCAGAGCGCATTTTATGCACCAAAACGCGAGCATATTCGTCTGTTATCCAATTAGGTTTAATCGGAGTGTCCGGTGTTCTGTCAAAATCAATAAACCCGTCAACGGTTTGAGCCCATTTTAGAATAACATATGGTCGTTTTTTTTCGTGATATGTAAAAAATCTTCTGTTCAGCTCTCGGCTTTCGTTTTCAAGAACTCCTGTTATAACCTTTATCCCGGCATCTCTCATCATTTTTATTCCTTTTCCGTCAACTTTTTTATAACTGTCCGAGCAACCGATTACAACAACGGGGATTTTTAAATCAATAATCATTTTTGAACACGCCGGAGTTCTGCCTTGATGTGCACACGGCTCAAGGTTTACGTACAGTGTTGATTTTTTCAGCAGCTTTTTATCTTTAACCGAATTAACGGCATTAACCTCCGCATGCGGTTCTCCGGCTTTTTTGTGATACCCCTCTCCTATTATTTTGTTTTCAAATACTATTACGGAGCCTACAAGCGGATTAGGATATGTGTTTCCTGTTCCGTTTTTTGCCAGCTGCAAACACCTCCGCATATATTTATTATGCTCGTTTTCGTTCATTTTTAGTAGTTTTGCTTTTCAAAAACATAAAAAGTTGAACTTTCTATGACTGTTAAAGAAGCAAAGATATACATTCGCAAAGAATTATCCGATTTTTATCCGGAAAATGAAATTACGGCATTCCTTCGAGTTATTTTTTCGGATGTTTTTAACCTTTCTGCAGCAGAGGTTGTTTTGAAAGAAAATAATAAACTTTCTTCCGAAAAAGAAAAAAAGATTTATGAAATAACCGAACGCTTAAAAAAATTTGAGCCTTTACAATACATTATAGGTTTTACGGAATTTTACGGTTTAAAATTTTTTGTCAGCCGGGATGTTTTAATCCCAAGACCGGAAACAGAAGAACTTGTTGATTTAATAATAAAGGAAAATTCGGACAAAAAAAAACTGAAGATATTAGACATAGGAACCGGCAGCGGATGTATTGCCGTTTCCCTTGCCGAAAACATAAGCGATGCCCTTGTTACGGCAGTTGATATAAACGAAGGGGCTCTGAATATTGCAAAAAATAATGCCTTAAAAAACGGAGTTGATATTAAGCTTATTCAGTCAGACATATTAAACTTTGACAAAACGGATATGCCTTTTTATTTTCAAAACCGTTATTTTGATATTATCGTCAGTAATCCGCCGTATGTAAGACTTTCCGAAAAGAAAAAGATGCAAAAAAACGTTCTTGATTTTGAACCGGAAACGGCTCTTTTTGTTAAAGATAATGATCCTTTAGTTTTTTATTCTGCTGTTTGCAGATTTGCAAACAGATATCTCACTGACGGAGGGTGTCTTTATTTTGAAATAAATGAAGTTTTCGGAGCAAAAATAAGAGACCTTTTTATTTCTTATGATTTTACGGATATAAAGGTTATTAAAGACATAAACGGAAAAAACAGAATAGCTGCCGGAAAACTAAGCAAGTGATATTTAGCTTGTTTTTTTATTTTGTTTACTTTTATTAAAACGCCGAATATACCGTCTCCAAAAAACAGATAGTCCAAAGATATATATAAAAACACCTAAAAGCGTGTAAAGATAATACAGTTCCGGGTTTGAGGAATTAAGTCCGAACAGCGGCACGGTAAAACTTAAAATCAGGGGAGCTATAACCGGAGCCGCCATTCCGGCCCCGAATACCTGGTCGTGTGCGGCAATTGTCTTAAAATCTTTGTCTAAAATCCGAATTAAAGTTAAACCGGAAGACAAGGTTCCCGTTAAAGTTCCGTATAAACCGGCTATTCTTTCGAAAGGGTATTTTAATCCTGACCGCCTGATCTCATGAAATACGAAATAAACTGTAATCAGTCCGCCGACAGTTGTTAGAGTAATTATTACTCCCAGGTACCTCAACAGTATCGGAATTGAAATTGCGGCAATGGAAGCTGTTACCATAAAATCAAGAGAAATACCTGAAATTCTCGTCAAAAGCCCGTTATTAAGAAGGTTTCCCCATCCTAATTTATGAATTATTTTTTTTATCGGGATTGCAATTAAAGCTGCAAAAATAAAATGTAATCCCCAAACAGTACTCACCAGTCGGTGAATTTGTTCACTGTTTTTGTTTATTGACAACAAACCGGTTTCAACCCCTTTTAATACTATATATGTCAGGGCATAAACAAATATTACGGTTGCTATTTGAAAGGAAAAGCCGTCAATCGCTGCGGTATCGGTGGTTAGCTTTCCGGCTATCGGTTGTTCTTTTATATCTTTTATTACCCCTTTTTGTTGTTGCGGGCTTATTTTTTCAATACTTGAGTTTAAGTAATATTTTTTTTTCAGGTAAAAGATTATGATAACTCCTATTAAGGCAGCCCAAATGTAACCAATTGCAGCAAATGTAAGTCCGATATCCCCTGCGCGTTCAAAACCGGAAGACTCCCATGATCTCCCGAGAGAGTAACTTTGTCCCGGACCTTGTGCGAACCTCAGCATAAGGAAATACCCGAATGTCGGAAATAAATCCGGCATTACGGTTTGCATAAAAATATATGTAAGTATCAGCCCTGTGAGTAACTGTATGCCTGTTCCGAGGGACATTACCAAACCCATCGCAAATGTACTTTCTGTGCTTTTAGTTTCTGTTTTTCTCAATGTCATTGCAATAAAAACTATTGCAAGAAGATGATATACATAATTTCCCAGTCTTTCCGGAGATGTTTTAATCAATCCGCCCCCCCGGAGCCTGCAATCAGAAGCAGAAACCCGGCCAGGATATTGTTAGGAACCATAAACTTTTGCAGTACTTTTATTTTAGACCTTAGAATAGTAGCAAAAAACAAAGCAGTTCCCAGCATGCTGATGTCCGGAATAAAATCCCACTTTATTATCATTTTTATGTTTTTTTAAAAATAAAATATATTAGTTTTTATTCTCCGAGCTACTGTTTGGTATTTTTATATGTCTTTTTTTTATCTCGGCACTTCAAGGGTGCTGATAATTTTTTTTATGATTTTTTCTGTCGTCATTCCTTCCATTTCTTTTTCGGGAGACAGCAAAATTCTGTGCCGTAAAACAGGATATGAAACATACTTTATATCATCGGGAATTACAAAATCTCTGCCGCTTAATGCTGCCGTTGCTTTTGCCGAGTTCATAATATTTAAAGAAGCACGCGTTGATGCTCCGAGAAATAAATCAGAATTGTTTCGGGTTTTATCAGTTATTTTTGTAATGTATTTTATAAGGTTTTCGTCAATATATATCTCTTTTATTTTTGTTTTAAATTCTTTTATCTCTTCTTTACTTATCATTGCCGAGATTTCATCTGCTTCTTTTTTTTCCTTTCTTTTATGAGAATTTTTCAATATGGTAAGCTCATCATTTACAGAAGGGTAGTCTACTTTTATTTTAAATAAAAACCTGTCGGACTGAGCTTCGGGTAAACGATATGTTCCTTCTTGTTCTATCGGATTTTGCGTTGCAATTACAATAAAGGGTTCTTCAAGTTTGTATGTTATTCCGTCAACGGTTATTTGATGTTCTTCCATCACTTCAAACAAAGCTGCCTGAGTTTTTGCCGGAGAACGGTTAATTTCATCAATTAATACTATATTACTGAAAACAGGACCTTTCCGAAACTCAAATTCTGATGTTTTCATATTAAAAACAGAGGTTCCTGTAATATCCGACGGCATTAAGTCCGGGGTAAACTGTATTCTGGAAAAGTCTGCGGAAATACTTTTTGCAAACATTTTTGCTGTCAGTGTTTTTGCTGTTCCCGGCACACCTTCTATCAGTATATGTCCGCCGGTAAGCAGAGCAATCATTAATTGCTCCAACATTTCATCTTGTCCTATGACAACCTTACTTATTGCATTTTTTATTTCTGCAGCTTTATTTCTCAGCTCGCTTAAGTCTGTTCTGTTTTTAAAGTCTGTATTTAGGATCATTTTATTGATTTGTATTTCTATCTTGTTCCTTTTTTTTATTTTCTTTTTCTGTCTTTTTTTTCTGCTTTTCGAGACGTTTTTGTTTTTCTTTTTCAAGTTTATCAAGACGTTTTTTTTCTTTACGGGCAAGTTTTTGTTTCTTTTTCAGTTCATATTTTGCAGTTTTTATTTTTTCTTTTGCTAAAGCCTTTTTCTTTCTTTCGTATGCTTTTGTTTCTTCTTTATATTTTTTGACCCAGTTTATTTTTACCGTTTCCCTCTGAACTTCAATATATTTCCCGTTATTGTCTTTTTCCGGATATATGAAAACCAAATATACGTTTTTATCGAATTTTTTCGGCTGAATCTTATTGCTGTCTGCCAAGAAATATAAATAATCTGCTTTTTTAAGATTGTAAAATCGCCCCTTCGCAGTTTTCAGACAAGAAATCGTATCTGATTGATTTTTTTTCCATAAAAATGCATTATCACGGCTTAATATCAGAGTTTTTTCAGAATCAAAAAATGTGTTCTTTATATTCTTAAATACATAAAGTTCATTGAGCAATTTTCCTTTGACGGCTTTATGCCATATTTTGTCGTCAAACGTTGAACTTACCCAAATATCTACCGGTGCCGTATATTCTATAAATATTTCAAACGGTTCTTTTTTTAGTTCTATCTTGGATTTTTTTATGTTTATACGTTTTCCGTTTTGCATAAAATATACGTAAAACGATTCTTGCGAAAAAATTGTTCCGCTCATTACAATTGCAATTACTAATAAAATCATTTTCGGAATTGTTCCTGCTATCTTCATTTTATACTTATTTTGCTTGTTCGTAAATTTTTTCTGCTGTTCTGTTTATTTCTGACAGTTGACTTTCGGAAATATTTTCAAGTTTATTAATTTTTGATAGATAAAAGAAAAGTTTTTTCAGTAATTCGGAGTTTATTCCTGTTTGCTCTGAAAGTTTTTCAATATCAACACTTTCATTATCAATAATATTAACATTATATTTATTTTTTATAAAACTGTTTAAAAAAATAATAATTTTCAGGGCTATGTCTTTATGATTTTTTGATTTATAATACAAGCCGCTTATTGTTTTTACAAATTCGAGAGTTTTGTTTTTATACGGCTTAATAACCGGAATTACTCTTTGTTTTCGTTTTGCCGAAAAAAAAGCAAACAGCAGGGTAAATAAAATCAATAAAAAATATGCATTTTTTAAGCTGTCTTGACTAAGCAAAAAACTTAAAGAATTTTTATTTATTTTCTTGAAGGGTTTATAGTATTCATCCCAGACAGTTTCTCGAACCGGCAGATAAGAAAGCATTTTATATGCAAAATCATGGTTTTTTTCAGTTACAACAGCATAATTTGTAAATGTTTCCGGCACACAACTTATATAAAAAAAACCGTCTCCGTATTTCTGCCTGAAAAAAACCGGATTTTTGTCTTTGTCAAAAGCTAACAGTTCGACATCGGAATTTCTTGTTTTATCAAAAATTTTTAACCCTGCAGATTTTTTATACTTGTAAGGGGTTGCTCTTTTTAGATTTTTGTTATAAAGGTTAAGAAAAGAAGCTGTATCATACAGCAAAGAATATTTTGTTGAAAAGCCTAAAGTGTCCGACAGATATTTTCCGAAAGAATGTGCAGATATAAAAATATTGTTACCTTCTTTTGCTAAATTTAACAAAGCTGCGGTTTCCGCATTATCAATATTGAGGTTTTCCGAAATAAATATAAAGTTCCTCAAAGTTTTGTCTTTTTTCTTAGAAAACTCCCATATTGTTTTTTTATTTACTTCTATTTTTTGGCCGGGAAAAATTTCGTCTAATGTATTGTATATTACATAAGTACCGTATGGAATCTTGTCTTTTTGTTCAAGGGTAAAGTCCCAATTGACGGGTTTTGGTTTATATGTTTCAACAGTAATCGTTACCGTTAAAATAAGCACAATAAAAATATAATATTTTATGTCTTTTTTATTCATAAAGACGTTTATACAATTTGTTGTAATCAGAATAAATTATATTAAAAGAATCTTGATTTATGTCAAATTCTCCGTACCAAACGTATTCATAAATTTTTGTAAGTTCAGAAAACTCTTTTGCATATTTATTTTTTTGCATTTCTTGTTTGTAGTCTTTATTCGTTTTTTCTTTTTTCCACTCAACATACTCTTTATCGGCAAGAAGTTTTAACAGTTTTATGTACAAAAACCTGACAGCCTCCCTGAAATCTCCTTTTCTTACGGCTTCCGATATTATTTTGTCAAAATCTGTTGTATTAATATCTTTTTCAGAAATAAAAATATCTTGTCTTTTTATTTTTTTCGGTCTTATTATCAAGTTATAAGGACTTAATCCTGCTAATTTTAAAATAACAAAAACCAACAAAAACAGTGTTAACCCGTAAAAAGTATAAGCAACGATATTACCGCCTTTTCCTATGAAATAAAAAAAGTTGTTAATAAGGCTTAGTATCCGGTATCGGACTTTTTGAAAAAATGTTTGGGGAGATGCTGCTTTTTTCGTATCATACAGAAAGACATCATCGTTTAAGAAGTCCTGTATTTTTTCCGGTGTTCTGACAAAAACAACAGAGTTTGTGTCTGTTTTAACTTCTTCTTGTTTTTGTGCAAAATTTTCAAATGCGAAAAAAAGCATGGCACAAAGCAAGAGTATTTTATATATTACAGCTTTTGATCTATGCATTAATATTTAGGCTTAAAACGGTTAATGTCGTCATCGTCCGTAAAACGATTTTTTTCTTTTTTGTCGTTTTCTTGTTCTGTTCTTTCTTCTATCTCTTTTTTATCTGTAATTATTTCCGATTGTTCCTCAGGCTTGTCATTTTCGGTGATGGCTGCAATTCTGCTTTTCAAATGCAGACCTTCTTTTCCGGCAAGAATATTAAAGTATTGAAAAGCAATCATTATCTGCTGCATTGACATAAAAAACAAATATGCCGTAAAATAAAGAAACACAAAAAGGGTAATAAATATTACGGAACCCGTTCCGATTTGAGAACCTCCGAAAACGGCAAAAGTAAAGACAATATAAATCGGGATTATAAAAACATAGGACATTGCTCCCACAATAAATCCGAAAACGATTACTAATCCGAACGTCTGCCACCATCTTCCTTTTACAACTTCAAAAGAGCGGGAAATTGTCTTTCCGACAGGTTGTTTTTCGTAAACAGAAATTATAAAAACAAAGGACAGTGCTACAGAGAAATATATTCCGGGAATATAAAACAGCAATATTCCGGCAAAAATGAGCAGGTAAGATATTAAACCCGTGATTAAGACTTTCCAAATATTTTTTTTCAGCGATTCTCCGATGTCTTCTTTTGAAAAATTTCCTTTTCCTTTTTTGACATAAAGCGTTATATAGCTGTGTGTAACCACCGTAACAGACAAAAGTCCGAGAGAAACAGACAGGGCTAAAACAGAAATGTATAAAAACAGAAGTCCCGAAGGTTCTGAATTATTTATTGATGCAGAATATATATTTTCAGCCAATAACGAAACAGCTAAAAACGATATTGCAACGAAAGGTGCTGCATATTTTATCAGTACGCCGACAAACATCTTAAATTCCTGAAAAATAAAGTAAAAGGGAGAACCGATTATTTCTCCGAATGTTTTTTCCTGTAAAAAAATTACCTCTTGTTTCTTTTTATTTTCCATAATTTTTTGTTTTTGAGGGTTGTTTCTTTAATAATTTGCCTCGGATATATAAAAAAATACCAAATAATCAGAGTCAAAGAGCTTATGATAATTCCGGCTCTTATTAGGTCATTCCATTCCGTACGGCGAGTTATGTAGCTCTCTAAAATTGCAGCAACAATTATAAAGGGAATCAAACCTGCCGCAATTTTAACTCCTTTTCTTGCTGCTCTGATAAAAGAAACTTTGCGAGAAAATGTTCCCGGAAAAAGGAGGCTGTTTCCAAGCATAATACCTATTCCGCCGGAAACTATAAGCGTAAAAATTTCTATTGTTCCGTGAATCCAAACTGTTATAACCGACTCTTTCAGCACATTATATTCAAAAAACAAATGAAAAAATCCGGCAAGCATTACGCCGTGTCTGAAAATATAAATAATCGACCCTACAGATGCAGTTATTCCGAGCAAAAAAACAGAAAACATTACTTTTATGTTATTAACTGCAATCATAAGAAACATTATGCCGCTTTCTTCAGACTTATAAATTCCCATCGGGTCGCCTTTTTCTATATTGCCAATTGTTTGATTTACATAGGCGTCACCAAGAATAATTCTGCTGTATTCATTATCGTGTTGTGCGGAAATCCATCCTATTAAAAAGCTGATAAACAGGATAATAAACGAATAAAATATATATTTTCTAATGTAAAAAAGTTCTGTCGGCAACTCTTTTTTCCAAAAATTAACAAAGCGGCTTGTGTTTTCTTTTTTAGTTTTATAAATTTTATGATGAATAAGAGATGCTAAAGAATTAAGATATTTTTCCGTAGGAGTGTTCGGAAAATAAGTTTTAGCATAAGCTAAATCGTCCGTAATTTGAATAAATAATTTTGCAAAATAGTCGGGATTTTCGTTTTTTTCTGACGAAATAATTCTTTCTGTTTCTTTCCAACGTTCAACATTTTTATTTAAAAAAACAATCTCTTTCATTCAGTTTTTTGCTTATCGGATACAAATCTATAAAAAACAGTCATTTTTTTATTATTTTTGACAGATATAATTTTACAAAGAAGAAATATGCAAAACTTACAAATTGAAACAGCACAAAATGTAATTATTGAACAAGAACCTGCAAATGTGGGAGAGCGAATCGCTGCGTTTATTATTGATATTTTTATCATTTTGGGTTATGTTTTTACCGTTTCGCTTATTGCAGATACTTTAGATGCAGAAAGTGCCGGTTCTGCTATTATTTTTATCTTCTTTATTCCCGTATTTTTTTACAGTTTGCTCTGTGAAACGTTTATGAACGGACAAAGTTTCGGAAAAAAAGCCTTAAAAATCAAAGTTGTTAAAATTGACGGCTCGCAACCGTCTTTCGGAAATTATTTAATACGCTGGCTTTTCAGGTTAATAGATATTCAAATGTTTTACGGACTTCCGGCTGTCATCACCATTGCAGCCAACGGAAAAGGGCAGAGAATCGGGGATATTGTTGCTAAAACAAGTGTAATAAATTTAAAAAGAAGCAGAGAAACAGAGGAAACTATTTATGAAGAAACGGAGGAAAATTATACTGTTATGTATCCGGAAGCAGAATACCTTACGGATACAGATGTTAATACAGTAAAAGATGTATTAAATCATTATAAAAGAGACCCTTCTAATGCAATTGCCGTTTCTATGTTAAAACAAACTTTCGATGCCGTAAAGAAAAAAACGGGAGCAGAAACATCTCAAACCCCGGCTGAATTTTTGAAAACAATAATTAAAGATTATAACCGTATTTACAGGCAGTAACCAGGTTTTTGTTAAAATATCTTAAAATATCATTGTTTTTATAATAATATACGACTTTTTTTGTTCTTACAAATATATGATACTTCTAACTCTTTCAATTTAAAAAACTATGTAACATCTCTACTTTTCTTTAAAATTTTTATTTAGGATGTTATGTTTTTTAAATTTTGTATTCTTTGCTGCGTCTTCTTTTTTCCTTTTATTACTTTTTCTCAGATGAGTTACAAGAAGTCTGTTTCTTTTAAAAAAAATACTGTTATCTCTGACATTCCATACAAACTTCCTTATCGCGGAGATAATTTTAAATTTTACGGGACAATAAGTTTTCATATTTACGGAAGAGCTTTTGTAAACAACAGAGTTTATAATGCTTTTACGGAAGCTCAATATATCTCTGAAAAAAATATCCCGAATGTTGAATTTCGAGTTTTAAAGGCTTCTATGAAAAAAAACGAAAGATTAAATCCGAAAAATCAGCGTTTTTGCGGAAACAAAATTGTTTTTATGACACCTTTGAAAAAATATGAGCAGCCTGTAAAGTATTATTACAGAACAGGTTTGTTTCGCTTCTTTTATGTATTCGATAATTCGGGAACAGCAAAAAGAAATAAAAATTTAAAAATTGATTTTGACGCAACTGCCGTTCTTTTAAAAAATTTAGATGATACGGGAAGACTGTTTGGGATAAAAATAAAAACGGTTACCATAAAGCGGGCATTTATAAAACATTTAATAAATACAACTGCAGGGAGAGAGCTTGAAAAAAGAAATATCAGGTTCGTGAAATACCTGTCAGAAAAAAAGAACAAAAAATATGAAGAGATTTTTTTGGTTGAATTTTCACTTTTATAACATTTGTATTTTTTATCAAAATTAAGTCTGCGAGATTTTAAAAATCGTGTGTCTTTTATCAGCCGCTAAAAAATATTTCAAAGAAAACGAGTTAAAGTCTGTTTTTATTTATGTTATTGTCTTTATTTTCTGCACATTATATAAAGTTTGCAAAATATTTGTTCTGCGTAAAAAACAGAGTTGAAAAAGATGTTTTTCGGACTATTTATGATAAAAGTCAAAAATTATTCTTGCTTTTTTCTTTCCTACGCATTTTTCCAAACTATTGATTTTTGCTTTTGATATTTCTTCAACAGAATTAAAATAAGAATAAAGTTTAGAAATTGTCATCTCTCCTACTCCTTTAATTTGTTCAAGTTCTGATTTTAAAAAATCTGCAGATCTTTTATTTCTGTGAAAAGTTACACCAAAACGATGAGCTTCGTCTCTTGCTTGTTGAATTATCTTTAATGTTTCGGAGCGTTTATCCAAATACAGCGGCAAAGAGTCGCCGGGAAAATAAATTTCTTCAAGTCGTTTTGCTATACCTATAATCGTGATTTTTCCGAAAAGGTTTAATTTTTTCAGGCTTTTTACAGCAGAAGACAGCTGCCCTTTGCCGCCGTCGATGATAATAAGTTGGGGCAGTGTTTTTTTTTCATCAAGCAGGCGTTTATATCTTCTGTAAACAACCTCTTCCATTGAAGCAAAATCATCCGGCCCGGCAACGGTTTTTATGTTAAATTTTCTGTATTCTTTTTTTGCGGGTTTTCCGTTTTTGAAAACAACGCAAGCGGCAACAGGGTTTGTTCCCTGAATGTTCGAGTTGTCAAAGCATTCGATGTGAGCAGGCAACTCTTTCATTCTCAAGTCTTTTTTAACAGTGTTAAGAATACGTTTTTTATGCCTGTCAGAATCAACAAGGGTTCTTTGTTTTATTTTGTCTAATCGAAAATATTTTGCATTTCGCAGAGATAAATCAATAAGTTTCTTCTTGTCTCCTATTTTCGGAACAGTAGTTTTTATGTCAAAAAAATTATATTCTGTTTCAAAGGGCAACAGTATTTCTTTTATTTCTTCAAAGCCGGCTTGTTGATTATTAATAATTTCGGGTATTGCGTATTGCAAAATTTCTTTATCCGATTCGTTGAGTTTTTTCTTTATTTCCCGTGTGTGTACATTTATTAAAGCCCCGTCAACCACTTTCATATAATTAACATAGGCATAGTCATTGTCCGATATTACGGAGAAAATATCATAGTTTCCGGAAACTGCAGAAATTACGGTTGATTTTCCGTGATAATCTTCGAGTATCTGTAATTTTTCTTTTATTTGTTGAGCTTTTTCAAATTCAAGATTTTTTGCATATTCCGACATCCGTGATTTCAGATAATTTTTTACTGATGAAAAGTTTCCTTTAAGGATATTGTGTATTTGTCGTATCTGCTCATTGTAGTCCGACTCCGATTGTTTTCCGATACAAGGGGCTTTACAGTTGCCTATATGATATTCCAAACAAACTTTAAACTTTCCGGAGTTTATATTTTCGGATGTCAGTTTATAATTACAGGTTCGTATTTGAAATAGGGATTTAAAAAGCCGCAACAAAACTCTTACCAACCGAACAGATGTGTAAGGTCCGTAATATTTTGACCCGTCTTTCTGTAAATTTCTTGTTTGAAAAACTCGAGGAAACCGTTCATTTTTAATGCAAATCCAAGGGTATGTTTTATCGTCTTTTAAAAGAACATTGTATCGCGGTTGGTATTTTTTAATCAAATTATTTTCGAGAAGAAGGGCATCGGTTTCGGTTTCGACAACAATATGTTCAAATTTGACGGTATGTTTAACAAGAATTTTGGTTTTTACAGTATCGCCGGTTTCGGAAAAATAAGAAGAAACTCTGTTTTTTAATTTTTTGGCTTTGCCGACATAGATAACAATATTATTTTTGTTATAAAAAAGATAAACTCCGGGTTGTTTCGGAAGTTTGAGAGCTTCTTTTTTAATTTTTTTACTTTGTTTTCCTGCATTGTATATAAAAAACGGGTTAAGTCTTTTTTTATTATTAAATAGTTCCACGTGGAACGGTTTTTTAACTTTTTGATACATTGAACTTTAAAAAAGGTTTGTTAAAGTGTTTTTTGGTTTTTATCTTCCGAAATATACAAGTAAGGCACTAATATCTGCCGGAGAAACACCGGGTATTCGAGATGCTTGCCCTATGCTTTTCGGTCGTATTTTGTTCAATTTTTGTGTTGCTTCGGTTGACAAAGACTGCAGTTTTGAGAAATCAAAATTGTCCGGTATTATTAGCCTCTCAAGGCGTTTAAGCTTTTCTGCATTTTGTTTTTCTCTGTCGATATAACTTTGGTACTTTATTTGAATTTCCGCAGAGTTTAAAATCTCATCTTTTATTTTCTTAATTGTTTTTACATATTCATAAAACTCTTCGGATAAAGGAATTAAGTCTTTTATTTTTACTTGCGGACGCAGTAGTATTTTTTCAAGGCGTTCTTTTTGTTTAACGGGAGACAATTTTTTTTCCGTTAAAAATGTATTAATTTTATCAGGGCTTATGTTTGTTTTTTTCAATAAAGATTTTATTTCTTCAACTGTTTTCTTTTTGTACAAAACCAAATTATAACGATCTTCGGAAGCTAACCCTGCTTTAAAAGATTTTTCAGTTAGTCGAAAGTCGGCATTATCTTGTCTTAAAAGTATTCGATATTCGGCACGGGAAGTAAACATACGATACGGCTCATCTACGCCTTTGGTTACCAGGTCGTCTATCAGGACACCTATATATGCTTCATCTCTGTTGAGGACAAATTCTTCTTTTTTCCGTGTTTTCAAATGAGCGTTTATGCCTGCTATAAGTCCTTGTGCTGCAGCCTCTTCGTATCCGGTTGTTCCGTTAATTTGTCCTGCAAAGTACAGATTTTTAATAATTTTTGATTCAAGAGTATGGTTCAGATATGTGGGATCAAAGTAGTCGTATTCTATAGCGTAACCAGGTCGAAAGATTTTTAAATTTTCAAACCCTTCTATTTTTTTTAACGCTTCAATTTGAACGTCGAGAGGTAAAGATGAAGAAAAACCGTTAAGATAATATTCAACTGTATCTTCGCCTTCAGGTTCAAGAAACAACATATGAGAATCTTTTTCGGAAAAGGTTACGAGTTTATCCTCTATACTGGGACAATAACGAGGACCTGTTCCTTCTATTGTTCCGTTAAACAGAGGAGAAAACTTAAACCCTGTTTTTAGGGTTTCGTGTGTTTTTTTATTTGTATAAACAATATAGCAACTTCTTTGCTTTAGTTTTGTTTTTATGTCGGGCAGATAAGAAAACATTGCTGTATAATCATCGCCTTTCTGTTCGGTTAGTTTGTCAAAATCAATTGTTCTTCCGTCAAGTCGTGCGGGAGTTCCCGTTTTCATTCTCAGAACAGGAATATTATATTTTTTTATTTGCTCTGAAATACCGTAAGACGGGGCTTCAGCATCTCTTCCGCCGGAAATTTGTGTTTTGCCTACATGCATTAAGCCGTTTAGAAATGTTCCGTTTGTTAATATTACGGCATCAGCATAAAAAGAAACTCCGAGTTTTGTTTTTACGCCTTTTATTTTTTTATTTTCTATAATAAGCTCTGTTACGGTATCTTGCCAAAAAAACAAGTTTTTTATTTTTTCAAGTTTTTGCCTCCATACCTGAGAAAATTTCATTCTATCCGACTGTGCTCGCGGGCTCCACATTGCAGGACCTTTTGAAAGGTTTAACATTCTGAATTGAATTGCTGTTTCGTCCGTTACGATTCCCGTATATCCTCCGAGGGCATCTATTTCTCTGACAATTTGCCCTTTTGCTATACCTCCTATTGCAGGATTGCAAGACATTTTTGCGATTGTTGTCATGTCTGTTGTTATCAAAAGCGTTTGAGAGCCCATATTTGCCGCGGCGGCAGCGGCTTCACTTCCTGCGTGTCCGGCACCTGTAATTATTATATCATATTTATTATTCATTTTATTTATCTTTAATATTTAAACAGGTTTTTATTTTTTATAAGTTTAAATATTCGTCTTCTTTTTGTCTCATTATTTTTTGTTCTTCTTTTGTCTTATCGTTGTATCCTACAAGATGTAAAACTCCGTGGAGCATAACTCTGTAAAGTTCATTTTCGAAAGAAACTTTATATGTATCGGCATTTTCCTTTACCCTGTCAATACTGATAAAAATATCTCCGGAAATTATATTGTTTTCAGAATAATCAAATGTAATGACATCTGTGTAATAATCGTGTTGCAGATATTCTTTATTTATTTCAAGCAAATATTTATCGGAACAAAAAATAAAAGAAATTTCTCCCTTATTTTTTTTTTCTGATTTTATCAGGTCGTTTATTTTAGCAACTACCTCTTTTTTTATATCGAACGATTCTGTGTCTTCAAAAAAATAATTTTCCATAATTGTTTTTAAATACGTTCCACGTGGAACATTACCGGAAATCCGGATATACCGGGCGTTTCGGAAACTTTTATTAAAACTTTCAGTTGTTGATTGATTTGTAATATTCGTTATAAAGTTGTTTGTAGAAATTTTTTAACTGTATATTTCTTTTGTATAAATCCTCATCGAAGACTGCATTGTTCTTTTGGTTATCAAAAATATCCTTTGGAGATTTATATATTTTATTTTCGGGAGTTTCAGATTCTCTTTTTTTATCAAACTTTCTTTTGTTTTCGGCTTTTTCGGCTTCCAGAAGTCTTGTTTCTATTTTTTTTTGTCTGTTAATAAGTTCAGGGGTTATATTTCTGTTTATAATATCTTTTTTGTTTTCTTCTGACATTTTTTGTATTTCATTTAAAAGTTTTTTTGTTTCCGGGTTGAGGGAAAAGCCGGATTGCATTTCTTTAAGCATTTGTTTAAATATTTCCTGTTGTGCAAGCATCTTGGCAAGTTGTTTAGTTTGTGCATCTTTACTTAGTTCACCTTGCCCGTCTTTCATTTGTTTCAGCAACTGTTCCATTTGTTTTTTCAGTGACTCTTGCATACCTTTCAGGTCTTGCATTGCTTTTTGTTTTCCGTTTTTCGGTTTTTTACTTCCTTTTCCTGAGCCGCTGCCTGATGATTCGGAATTTTTCATTTGGTTTAAAATCTCCGATAAAAGTAAAGCAAGGTTGTTTGTTGATGTCATAACTTTATTTTGGTTTATTACGGCATAAGCAACCTTTCTGTCTTGCAGTTTTTTTGTAACTGCCGATAAATTTGATAAGATTTCATAAATCTCATCGGTTATTGTTTTATTTATTTGCGGTATTCTGTATCCTAATGCTTTTAAAGAGTCTTTTATTATTTCAAAGTCTTCTTTCATATTTGATTGTTCTTCAAATAAAGACATCATTTTCGGATTCGTGTTTCTTGTTGTTTTTATTTCATTTATTAGTTTTTCCTGTTTAAAAGAAAAGTTAATAAGGTTGTCAAGTATTTTTCTTAAAGCCTCCATATTTTCGCCTTTTTGCTCCATAGAGTTTGCGCTCATCATACTTTCCATTTTTTCTGCTGTTTTTTTGATATTCTCAGAGTTTTTGTTTTGGGAGTCAGAGGCTTTGTTTTTTCTTTCTTTTTGTAAATTTTCTTCACTTTTTTGAAACTCTTCTTCTATTTCTTTTTTTTCTTTTTCAAAGTCATCAAGTTTCATTTTATTTTTTAGTTCTTCATTTATTTTTTTTGCATCGTTATATTCTTTCATTGCATCATTGAAGTTTTCTTTTATTTCTTGTTGTTTTTTAAGCAAGTCTTCTTTTGACAATGATTTTTGTTTTGTTTTTTCGGAAAGTTCTTTTTGTTCTTCTGAAAGTTTTTTCAACCTGTCAATTGTTTTGTTTATTTTTTGTTCCATCTGCTCTCTTTTCAGAAGTTCTTTCGTTCTGTCTAATCGTTCTGACATTTCTTTATACGAAAATTCATTTTCTTTAAGCAATTTTTCCATAAGTTTTTTGTTAAACTTATTTTGCAGTTCTTCAAGTTGTTTCATTAACTTTTTAAGCTCATCTGTCATAACTTCTTCAAGAAGTTTTTGAATTTCTTCCTGTTTTTTTAAAAGTTCTTTGTCTTTTTCTGACATTCGTTTTTTTATCAAGTTTTTTTGTTTGTTTTCTTGAGCTATTTCTTCTGTTAGTTTTTGTAACAGATTTTGTTTATTTAAAATATTTTGAAGCATTTGTTTATTTTCCCAATCAGAAATATTTCCTTCAAGGTTTCGTTCTCTTAAATTCCGGATTTCTTTTTTTATTTCTTCTGCCAGGGAGATACTTTTTTCTATTTTTGAATTAATGTTTTCGTTTGCTAATGATTCAAAATTGTCAATTTCTTTTTGAGACGGTATTTCAAAAGTGAAGATTTGAGTTTTTGTTTTTTTGCTTCCTGAAACGGCATCATTATCCCAAACTTCAAAATAGTATTGTATTTTTTGATTTTCTTTAATTTCTAAATCGTGAAAATTAAATGCGTAGTAAAATGTTTGACGTAATTCGGAATGAGAAAATGGCAAATTATTTACTATAAATTTTATACTTTTATCATTAGAGCTTATGTCTTTATCAACTTTTCTGAATTTAAAAAGCAATTTTTTAATTCCGTAATCGTCATTTATGAATCCTTTAAAATATGAAACAAAAAAATTTGCCGTATCTTTTATTTGATTAACCTGTATTTTCGGATATAAATCCGGAATTGTTGTTATTTTTATATGTAAAATGCTGTCGTTTGTAAAATATTTATTTCGGGTTGTAACATAATAATCGTTTGTTTTGTAATATGTTTTTTTATAAACGAAGTTGTTGTTTTGTTTTTTGAGAGTTTCTTTTTTGTTTTTCGATATTAAATATAAGGAATCGGAATTATCGGGAATTAAATTCCATATGATAACAGAACCGTAAGGAATAACAATATCGTTTACATTTTTTAATATTGTGTCTTTTTCTCCTGTATATTCGGGAACGTTAATTTTAAAATAAAACTCCAGAACGGAAGGTACCGGCAAAATTTTTATTTTAAATTTTTCGGATTTAAGGTTATCGGCAGAGAAAAAAAACTCGCCGGAATTATGTATGTTTTTAAAATCATAATAAAATTCTGTTTTTGAATTTTTTTCTTTTGTCATAAGAAAATTACTTCCGGCGTAGTTAATAAAAACTTCATCGGGTAAATATTTTCCTTTTATCTTCAGTTTTATTCTGACATTTTCGCCTTTTTTAAAATTAAGATTTTTGTTTTTTAAGATAAAATGAAAGGGCGGAGGTTTTTTAAATTCTTTTTTGTAATTTATAATATGTTTTGCTCCTTCTTTAAGGATTCCCGGGGATATTAAAAATGCCGAGATGAAAATGAGCAAAACAGGAACGGCATATTTAATATATTTTTTTAGTTGAGAATATTTTACTGCCGAAGTAAATGGTATAAGTTTTATTTGTTCTGTTTTCTGCAAGATTGATGCTTCAATAAGCACATTTTTTTCATTTTTTTTTCGTTCCTGTAATTCCAGTATGTTCAAAAGTTTATCTTGTATTTCCGGAAAATGTTTTGATATGATTTTTGCGGCATCTTTATATGAAATTACTTTTCCTATTTTAAAAATTTTCAGTGCAGGAATTATTATTTGATAAATAAAAAAGGAAACAAAGAGTGTTATAAGAGTATAAAAAATTATTGTTCTCGTTGTTTGTGAAAATCTTAAATAAAATTCGGAATATGATACAATAAGCCAGACAATCGGCAATAGAATAAGAAAAATTATAATGCCTCTTACAATTTTTATTTTGTAATATTTTTTTATAAATGTGTCAAGTTTTGATATCAGATTTTGATACGAGTTCATTTTTTAAGATTTTAACCACTTTTGCGGATTTAATTTTTTGTTTTTGTACCAAATTTGAAAGTTCAGCATTCCGGCATCCGGCATTCCTACCTCCTGTCCTTTTGTAACAATTTCACCTTTTTTTACGTATGTGTCTTTAAGGTTTGAATATACAGAATAGTATTGCCCGTGCTTAAGTATGACGGCTTTGTTAGCTCCGGGAATTTTCAAAACCTGAACAACTTCTCCTCTGAAAACAGCTTTTGCTTTTTCTCCGTGTTTTGTTGCTATGTCAATACCGTCGTTATTTATTTGAACGTTTTTTAATACGGCGTGAGTATGTTTCCCGAACGATGAAGCGATTATTCCTTTTGCCGGATAGGAAAGTTTCCCTTTGTTTTTTTCAAAACTTAAGGAAAGTTTTGATTTTTTTGAACTTACGCCTGCCGAAACACTTTTTATTGATTTTCTTAAAGCTGCGGTCATTTTTTCTTTTTTCTTTATTTCAATAAGCAGCTGTTCTTTTTTACTTTTTAGTTTATTAAGTATATTATCAAGTATTTTTTTTGAATAGTTAAGTTTTAAAAGTTCATCGGCTTGTTTTTCTTTAAGTTCTAACTTTTCATTTTTTTGAATGTATAAATTTTCATTAAGCAAGTTTAAGCTGTCTGATTTTATTTCCAAATCATTGGTTGTTTGTTCCAGATATTCCGTAAGGTATTGCAAATATATAAAACGACGATATGCTTGATTGAACGTTTTTGCAGAAAAAATATATATTGTTTTATCTCTTATTTTTCTGGTTTTATAAGCATAAAAAATTAATTCTTCATATTCTTTTTTCAGACTTTTAATTGTTTCTTGAAGTTCATTTCTTTTTTTTGTATTTTCCGAAATCAGTTTATCAAGGCTGTCAATTTCTGACTTTATGTTTTTTAAAAGTATCTTTTGATATTTTATTTGTTTCTCTAAAACTTGATATTTTAGATAAGTTACTTCTGATTTTTTATTCAGCGATGTAAGGAGGCTTCTGGCTTTTTCCAAATCTTGTTGGGCTTTAATAAGTTTTTTTGATTGTCCCGAAGCTGTTTGGAACAAAGCTGAAAGCACAATTAAAATCGTGTATGTGATTATTTTCTTAATCAATATTTATTTTTTTGTAATGTTTGGAAACAGAGAATTTTACCTGTAATGTTTCATTTATTTTTATGTTCTTAAATGTAATTTCCGCATTTGACTTTTTGTTTTGTTTTTTTGCAAAAAAAGACATTTTTAAAGGAAAATATTTGTCGTCAAATACTTTAAAATCGGAATAATTTATTTTAACTGTTATCTGTTTATTTTTTTCAGAAACCTCATTTTCTGTTAACATATAATTTTTGTTAAAAGTGAGTTTGTGCAGATATTTGTTATTGTATTTCAAAATATAAACGGAATCTGTTTCGGTAATTTGATAATTTATAATATCTGTCTGCGAAGGATATCCTGTCGGAATGTTTGTAAATATTTTTTCAACTGACAGATAGTTCATTTTTATTCCGTATTTTTTTTCAAGATATTTATAATCTTCGGCAAAGCTGCGTTTGTTTATTTTATCTGCATATTTTATGCTGTCGGGTGTAAGCATAATTTTTGCTATTTCTATTCCGAGAAAAGGTCTGACGGTTATCCAAATAAAGTTGTCTTTTTTAATTTTAATAATTCCTTTTAGAGGTAAATTTTGGGTGTCGTCAGAATATTTTCCCGAAAAAGAGGCAGAAAAGGTGTTAAATGTCAGGGTCTTTTTTTGATTATTATTGATTATTTTTTTTACTTCTGATATTTCGTTTGTCCTATGTTTTTTTATGTTTTTTTTAAAAATACCGCAGCCCGACATAAAAAGTGTCAGAGCAAAGAGTATTATGATATTTTTTATCTTTTTATTTGATAATATCATCAATTATAAGTTTATTAGAATTTTTAATTTTATATATCAATTCAGGGTTTTTATTTCCGTTTTCCAGTGCTTTTTTCCAATATTCAACAGCTTTGTCTTTCTTATTTTCAAGAAATAGTAAGTCTCCGTAATGCTCAAATATTTTAATATTTTTATCGTTCAAAAGTTTTTGTGCGAGTTCTGTTGATTTTTTTATTTCTTTTTTCTTTTTATATGTAAGAGACAGATAATAAATAAATTGATTAGTTAATTCGTTATCGTCAATAACTAAATTTTTACCTGAAATTAGAGTTTTTTCAGCTTGGTTGTAATCTTTAAGTTCATATTCGGATATTCCTTTATAGAGGTATATTTTAGGGCGGTTCGGAAAAAATTCAATGTATTTTTCGGTTTGTTTGTTTAATAGTTTAAAGTCTCTGACATCATACAATATACTGAAAAACATTATTGCCATATTAAAATCGGAAGGATTAAGTTCCAGTGATTTTTTTATGTAGGGAATTGCTTTTTTTTCGCTGTTGTTATTAAGGTAATATTCTGCAAATAAAGTATTTGCAAGCATTTCTTCAGAATGTTTTTTATATAAGTCGTCAAGCAGAATTTTATATTGCTCCGGCGGAAAATTAGGGTATCTTCCTGATATTAAAAGATTTGTTTTTTTAATAAATTCTACATCAGAATTAATGAGTTTTTTAACAGTTTTGAAATATTCTTCTTTTTTTCCTGTTTTTCTGCAAAAATATGCGTAAGATAAATTTATTTGTATGTTATCCGGATGTTTTTTTAGTAAGTTTTCATAAATTTTTTCTGCTTTTTCTTTATTATTCAACGAATAATAATATTCGGCAGCCATTCCTGAATATTTGTAGTTATCAGGGTTATTGTTTTGCAATAGAAGAATTGTGTTCTCTGCTTTTTTATAGTTTTTGTTTTTAAGATACAAGTTAAAGAGCTGAACATCAACATCAACAGAATATTCGTTTTTTTGCTGTTTTAGTTCATAGATGTATATTAATTTTTCAATATCTTTATTGTTTTTATAAATATTTATGAGTTTTATATATGGTATTTCATTTTTAGGATTTTTATTAATGAGTTGATAATAAATATTTTCTGCTTCTTTTTTATTATCCGTAATATTTAATAAGTCTGCTTTTTCGAGTAAATACCAGTAGTTATCCGAATTTATTTCTGTTGCTTTTTCGGAATAGTTTAGTGCGGAAATGTAATCTTTTTCGGCAATTCTGATTCCGGCAAGGTAAAAATAAGATGCTGCACTTTCAGGATTTATTTCTGTTGCTGCTATATATTCCTGTTCCGCTTGTTGCAGATTTCCTTTTAAACGATTTTTGTTGGCTTCGTGAAATAAGTAAACAAAATTCATTTCCTCTTTTTCTTTCTTATCGGCAGATATTTCATTTTTTTTCAAAATTGAACAAGAGAAAAAGATAAACAAAACGGGTAATATATAAATATATTTTTTGTGCATCTATTTTATTGTGTTATAGTCGCCTATACTCAGGTTTTCTTTATTTTTATTTATTTTTACAAAATTTCCTATCATAGAATTTGAAAAAACGGCTTCTTTTATGTTGCAGTTTGATTGAATTATCGAATTATTGATTACGGAATTTTTTATAATCGTATTTTTTCCTACAGAAACAAAAGGGCCTATAACTGATGAGTGAATTTCGACACCTTCATCAATAAAACAGGGCTCGATTATTACGGAAAATTCTTGTTTGCTTTTTTCGGAAATTATATTTCCTGTGTGATATAATATCCTTTGGTTTGTGTGAACCGTTGCATCTTTGTTTCCGCAATCGAGCCATTCTGTTACGGTTGCTGATTTAAAATTTATATTTTTATTTTTCATATTTTCAAGGGCATCGGTCAATTGGTATTCGTTATTTCCTTTTATATTGTTATCTATCAAATATTTAAGTTCTTTTCTCAGTTTGTTTCCGTCTTTAAAGTAGTAAATTCCTATTATTGCTTCATCGGAAACAAATTTTTTGGGTTTTTCTATAAAATCAGTGATATTGCCTTTCGAGTCTTTTTTTATGACACCGAAGGCTTCGGGATTCTTAACCTTTTTTGTCCATATAACAGAATCAGTTTCTTCGTTTAAATTAAAGTCGGCTTTAAAAAGAGTATCGGCAAAAGCAACTATAATTTTCTCATTAAGAGACGGTTCTGCACAATAAATTGCATGTGCGGTTCCGAGAGCTTCAGTTTGGTAGTATATTTTTCCTTTTGTTCCGAGATTTTCGGCAATCGTCAGTAAGGAATTTTCGACTTCTTTTCCGAAATTTCCGATAATAAAAGCGATTTCTTCAATTTTTGATTTCGATACTTTTGTTATTTCTTCGGCAAGTCGTTGTACAATGGGTTTTCCGGCAACGGGAATTAAAGGTTTAGGAATTGTAAGTGTATGCGGTCGCATTCTTTTGCCCATTCCTGCCATTGGTATTATCAGTTTCATAAATTTGTTTAGTTATAAATTAATGTTTTAGAATAAGGAATTTTGATTATTGTAATTAATTTTTCCGAGATGTTTGTATGCGGCTTCGGTAACTTCTCTTCCTCTCATTGTTCTTTTTATTAAACCTTCCATAATTAAGAAAGGTTCGTAGACTTCTTCAATGGTGCCTCCGTCCTCTCCTACCGCAGTTGCAATTGTATTTATTCCTACGGGTCCGCCGTTAAATTTATCGATAATTGTTGTGAGAATTTTGTTGTCCATTTCATCAAGTCCTTTTTTATCAATATTCAAGGCATCGAGAGAATATTCAGCAATTTCAAGATCAATTGTTCCGTTTCCTTTTACTTGGGCAAAATCTCTTACACGACGCAGCAAAGCATTAGCTATACGCGGTGTTCCTCTGCTTCTGCGGGCAATTTCAACAGCTGCGTTATTTTTAATTTCTACATTAAGAATTTTTGCCCAAGTAAAAGGAAACGGAACAATTGATCTTGAAATTGCTGAATATTCTCTCGATGCCTTGAATATTGATAAAAAAGGACTTGATGAAATGGACAACAAAATTCTCACAACAATTATCG
>CAMZKI010000193.1 GCA_947311125.1 uncultured Chlorobiota bacterium | reverse complement strand
TCTTCTTCCAAAAGAATAGTATCATTAGGAACAGCAGTTATTCTGATATTTTCTCTTAAAATTTCAAATAAAAATAAGCCTTCAAGATTTCTTAAGCCTGCTTCCGCAATTGTTTTTCCTATTAAAGAGCTATTTCCTTTTGGAAGAAGACATATTGCTGTTTACCGGAAACACAAAGGCAATAGCCGATTTTGTAAGATCACGAAAAGGCATTGAAATACCTTCTGTCGGAATGTTTTCCAGAAAGAAAAATACCGAAGTTTTGGAAATAGTTATTTCACATAACTCTTCTCTTAAAGGAAAAACGCTTAAAGAGGTAAACTTCAGAGCAAAGTTTGATGCCACGGCAATAGCAATTCATCGTAACGGTGAAACAATAGCAGGAAAAATAGGCTCGGTGGAATTAAAGCCCGGCGATGCGGTTTTACTTCTTGCAGGAACATATTTTGAAGATCGCTACAAAGATACGACAGATTTTTATCTCATATCAAGAATTAAAGAGTTCAGGCGATTAGGGGTTGCACGAACAACTCTTTTGGTAGGCGGAACAATTGCAGTTATACTGCTTTCGGCAATAGGCTTAATCAAATTGTTTAACGGCCTGCTGGTTTTACTTGCCGCTTTGGTTCTGTTTAAGGTTACACGGCCTAAAGACCTGATTAAAAGTGTCGATTACGATCTTATTTTGATTATCGCACTTTCTTTAGCTCTCGGAACGGCAATGATAAAAACAGGTGTTGCCGATATGTTTGCTCATGCAATTATTTCGGTGTTTAAACCTTTGGGCACAATCGGAATTCTTGCGGGAATATATTTAATAACGGCTGTTTTAGCCGCTTTTATCACAAATAAAGCCGCCGTTGCAGTAATATTTCCCGTTTCTTTAACCCTGGCATTAAGCCTGAAGGCTGATGTTATGCCGTTTATTCTTGTGGTTGCTTATGCAGCTGCCGCAAATTTTATGACCCCGATAGGTTACCAAACAAATCTTATGGTTTACGGTCCCGGAGGCTATAAATTTAAAGACTTTTTACGTGTGGGAACACCTTTAACAATTATTTATATGGTAGTTACGATAACAATTTTAAGTCTGATTTATTTTTAAATAAGATAATAAAAACAAAACAGAGATATAATCACGAAATAAATTTTTATAATTATGGAAAAAAACGCACTTATTACCGGTGCAACATCAGGGATAGGAAAAGCAACGGCTTTTATGCTTGCAGAACATAAGTATAATTTAATAATAACCGGCAGGCGTTTAAACAGATTGCAGGAACTTGGAAAAGAACTGAAAGAAAAGTTTAGTATTGAAGTTTTAATTTTAAATTTTGATATCAGAAACAGAGAAGAAACAAGAACACAAATAGAAAACTTACCCGAAAATTTTAAAAATATAGATGTGCTGATAAATAATGCGGGACTTGCTTCGGGGTTAGATTTTATACACGAGGGTAACATCGATGATTGGGAGAAAATGATTGACACCAATGTAAAGGGGCTGCTTTATATTTCTCGGGCAATTATGCCCGGTATGGTTGAACGAAAATCGGGACACATCGTAAATATTTCATCAATAGCAGGAAAAGAAACATATTTAAAAGGAAACGTTTATTGTGCTACAAAACATGCGGTAGAATCAATAACAAAAGCAATGAGAATTGATATGTTACCTTACGGAATCAAAGTAACGTCAATAGCTCCGGGTATGGTTAATACGGAATTCTCTTTGGTTCGTCTCGGCGACAAAGAAAAAGCCGATAAAGTATATGAAGGTTTTATTCCGCTTACGGCACAAGATATTGCCGAAGCTGTTGAATTTGCAGTTACTCGCCCTCCTCACGTTAATATAAATGATATTTTAATTATGCCTGCGGCACAAGCAAATTCATCTCATACACACAAAACGAAATGACGGATATAAGTAAACTGGTAAAAATTGCAGCCGAAGCATCAATTTATGCAGGAGAAGAAATATTAAAAGTGTATGAAAGTGATGATTTTCAGATAGTCTCAAAAGCAGACAACTCTCCGCTTACTTTGGCAGATAAAAATGCACATAATAAAATAATGTCATATCTTAAAAAAACAGAAATACCTGTTTTAAGCGAAGAAGGACAGCATCTCCCATATAAAGAACGAAAGAAGTGGAGCTGTTTTTGGCTGGTTGATCCTTTAGACGGAACAAAAGAATTCATAAAAAGAAACGGCGAATTTACCGTAAACATTGCATTAATAAAAAAGCAAATACCTGTAGCAGGTGTAATTTATGTACCCGTAACGAAAACTTTGTATTTTGCTGATATTGAGTCCGGAGCTTTTAAAATTGATGAGATACCTTCAACAGAATATGAAAATATGACCGAATTAATGAAATATGCACATAAACTTCCCTTACCGAAAAAAAACAGACCTTATACCGTTGTCGGAAGTCGTTCTCATATGAATGATGAAACAAAAACATATTTTAATAAACTAAAAAAAGAATATGGAGATATTGAAATAATAAGCAGAGGCAGTTCACTTAAACTTTGTATGATTGCCGAAGGCAAAGCCGATATTTATCCGCGTTTCGGACCTACAATGGAATGGGATACCGCAGCCGGACACGCAATTGTTTCGGCTGCCGGCGGAACTGTTACAAAAATCAACGACACGCTTTTATTGTATAATAAAAAGAACTTACTCAACCCGTTTTTTAAAGCAAAATATAATCCGGTATTTTTTGTCGATAAATAAAAGTATAAAATTAATTAATATACCGAAATCATTAAAATACAGTCAAAACAGCTCTTTGTTTT
>CAMZKI010000192.1 GCA_947311125.1 uncultured Chlorobiota bacterium | reverse complement strand
TAAAATATAATATTATGAAACGAAACGTAGGAAAAGCAGATAAGATTATAAGAATCTTAATTGCAGCTGTATTAGTTGCATTATACTTTACAGATACGGTAACGGGAACATTGGGAATTATTTTTTTAGCAGCAGCCGGAATTTCTTTAATAACGGCATTAATTAATTTTTGCGGTCTTTACAAGTTGTTCGGTATAAATACCTGTAAAATAAAAACTGATAATTAAGTTTAAACCATTTTCTTATTTTGCGAGCATTATGTGTCAATAATGCTCGTTTTTCATTTTTATTTTATATTTTTGATAAATGTTTAACTTGTAAAATCAAAATATTAATTATGAAACGTTCAAAAAAAATATTGTTTATCTCCTTATTGATTCTGTTTTTAATTACCGTTGCCGGATTTATTTTTATAAACTCGATAAAAAGTTCCGGACAGCCTGATTACAATAAAGAAGTAAGATTAAAAAACTTAAAAGAAAAAGTAACGGTTTACAGAGATACATACGGAATACCGCATATTATTGCCGAAAATGAAGACGATTTATACAAAGTTACCGGATATATTTCGGCACAAGACCGTATGTGGCAAATGGATTTGCTTCGCAGAGTTACCCAAGGGCGATTGTCTGAAATTTTCGGAAAAGATATGATTGAAACAGATATGATACTTCGTTCGCTGAGGATGCCCGAAAAATCAAGAGATGTATTAAAAATCATCAGCCCCGAAATGCTCAATGCTCTTAAATATTACGCTGAAGGTGTTAATCAATATATCGAAGAAGACAACCTGCCTTTTGAATTTAAAATACTGGGATATAAACCGGAAAAATGGACACCTGAACATTCTTTAAATTTGATAGGGTATATGGCTTGGAACCTTGAATCCGGTTGGTCTACAGAGTCTATTCTGTATAAGATAAAAAATATTGTCGGTGAAAGAAGATATAAAGAACTTTTACCCGATATGTCTCTTCAAAAAACATATGTTTACCCGGATTTTGAAAACAATTTACAGTTAAACGATTCAATATTAAGCAATTCGCTGCAAAAAATCGAACAATTTGCTCCGCCTGTATTTAAAGCAAGTAATAATTGGGTAGTTGCAGGAAAAAAAAGCACAACAGGAAAACCTATTTTTTCAAATGATATGCACCTCGGGTTAAATTCTCCCGGAATATGGTCGCAAATACATCAATATGTCGAAGGAAAGCTGAATGTAACAGGTGTTATTTTGCCCGGACAGCCTTTTGTTATAGCCGGACACAATGACAGAATAGCATGGGGAATGACAAATGTTATGCTTGACGGTGCAGATTTTTATATTGAAACCGTAAATCCGGACAATAAAAATCAATATAAATACAACGGTAAGTGGAAAGATATGGAGGTAAGAAAAGAGCTTATAAAAATAAAAGGCGAAGAGGTCCCCGCAGAAAGAGAAATTCGTTTTACACACAGAGGTCCGGTAATCAGCAGCTTTAAAAATATTCCCGACAAAGTTGTATCAATGCACTGGATAGGAAATATGGAAAGTAACGAACTCCGCAGCGTTTTTTTACTTAACAGAGCAAAAAATTGGGATGAATTCAGAGATGCTTGCAGCAGTTTTAAGTCCGTAAGTCAAAACATAGCTTATGCTGATATCGACGGTAACATAGGTTTACAATGTTGTGCGGGAATTCCGGAAAGAAAAGCTCCGGGATACCGTTTGTTTCCCGGCGATACAAGCCTCTATGACTGGAATAAATTTGTTCCTTTTGACTCATTACCGTTTACTTACAATCCGGATTGCGGATATGTTTTTTCGGCAAACAACAGAACAATAGGTGATGATTTTCCTTATTATATCAGCGAATGGTTTGATTTGCCCAACAGAGCAGACCGCATTAAACAAATGCTTACCGAAAAAGAAAAACTGTCTGTTGAAGACTTTAAAAAAATGCAAAACGATCAACATTCTGTTTTGGTCGATAATATGAAGCCTCAAGTTATAAAAATTACCGAAGAAGCAACAGACCTTTCCGCAGAGCAAAAAAAGGCATTGCAAATATTGAAAGATTGGGATAATACATATTCTGAAGATGCAACAGCACCGCTAATTTTTGAAGTTTTTTATCTCACTTTAAGTAAAAACATTATTGAAGATGAATTAGGAGAAGAGCTTTATAAAGAATTTCAAAAACAAGACCTGCTTACCAACTACCTTATTAATAATATTGTAAAAAAGGGAAATTCTGTATGGTGTGACGACGTAAATACGAAAAAAACAGAGACTTATAAAGATATGGTTCAAAAAACATTTAAGGAATTTACCGTTGAATTTAAGGAAAAATACGGTAAGAACATAACAGAAACAAGATGGGGTGAAATCCACAAACTGAATTTACAACATCCGCTCGGAAAAGTAAAAATACTGGATATTGCATTTAATCTTAACCGTTTGCCTTCCGTAGGCGGAAGCTATCATACGGTAAGTCCGTATTCTTACGATTTTGACAATCCTTTTTATGCTAACCACGGTGCTTCGCAAAAACATATCTACAATACGGCGGATTTTGATAAATCACTCAGCATAATACCTACGGGTGTCAGCGGAATTCCGGCAAGTAAGCATTATCTCGACCAAACTGAGATGTATATTAAAGGAGAATATCATCCTGACTATATAGGGCTGAATAAAATTAAGGAAGAGGCTGTTTACAAAGCTGTTTTCTTACCTGCAGCAAAATAAACAACTTTATTATTACATAGGGCTTAGTTTTTTAAAATTAAGCCCTTTTTTGTAAATATTTTTTCAAACAACTTTTATCTCGATATTTTTTCCGAAACAATATTTTTTAAAAAGCTCAGATATTTCGTTAAGTTCATTTTCAAAATTAGGATGTCCGCCGAAATTTATAACGATTAAGAAAATCTGTTTTGTATGTTCCGTTATCATAGTTCTTACCGAATCGGAAGTGGGGCTGCCGAATGCCCCTTTTTCATCTCTGAAAACAGGCAGATTTTCAATATTCATTTTACCTCTGCCTATGGCTTCGTAGTTTTCACCGGCTTTTCCCAAACCAAATAAAATATTGCCTTCGATTTTTGTCTCATCGTATCCGCCTATTGAATATCCGGTTTTAACGGATGCTAAATTTATGCTGTCCACCAAATTGCTGATTTGATAAATACCTTTTCTTTTAATAATTCTTCGGTGCAAAGCTTCCGCCGAAAGGCGATAACGTGCCGGCTCTTTGCCGAGGGCTTTGTATGCCTCGCGCGAGCTTTTAATTTGAGGAATTTCTTTTACGTTTTCAACCGGAATTTCGGAAATTCTTTCAATTTCTTTGTTTACGGCATCTTGCAATTCCGGATTTTCTTTTTTAAAAATTATTTTTGCGGAAATTAATCCGAGTTTTATATCCGGAACTTTATTTTTTATTACATCCGATATTTTTACCTCTTTCATAAACAGTTGTTATTCAAGATTTTTAAGGTATTCAATAATCATATTCGGACATCCTTCTTTTTCGGCAAATTCGGAAATACTCTGTCCTTCATATTTTACCTTTGTATCGGCACCGTTTTCAACCAACAATTTAATCATGGGAAAATCTTTTTTGCTTATGGCTTCAAGCAAAGGGTTTTTCCCGTATTTTTGTTTAAAATTAATGTTTGCTCCGGCATCAATAAGTGTTTTTGCCGATATATATTTCTGATACTGAACGGCATGCAGCAAAGGCGTTTTTCCGAAATAGCCGGTATATTCAATATTTGCTCCGGCTTTTAACAACATTTTTATTATTTCGTCATTATTTAAATCTACGGCAAAAATAAGAGCCGATTCATCTGTCCAATCTTTCGTATTCGGATCAACTTTTTCCGTATTCAGATAAAAATTAATAAACTCCGTTTTTTCGCTTTTCAATATTTCAAAAAAGACCGGTTTTTTTATACCTCCGCAATTTTTATGAATATTAAGTCCGTATTTTTTTAACAGTTTTATTTGTGAAAGATTTCCGTAACGAATTGCTCCGTAAACAGGCGAACAGTCATCAGGAAACTTGCCTTTTGCTCTGTCGCTTAAACCGTTTTCAAGCAAAAAAGTAAGCAAGGTATCATTTTTAAAAATTTGCGGGTAATCCAAAGGGTATTTGTTTATGTCGGGGTGCAGTTTCATTAATCTTTCCAAAGAATTTTTATCTCTTATCGTAAAATTGACATCTATGGTTTCGGGATTTGCACCGAGTTTTACAAGTTTTTCGATTAAATCGATATTTTTACTTGTCGATAGATTTACAAACGAGATATCGGCATTATTACGCAGTAATAAATCAACAACTTTAACAAAATTTCTTGATACAGCAATATTTATCGGATACATTCCTGATTCCGACGGCTGATTTACATCGGCTTTTAATTCAATAAATTTTTTAATAATTTTTAAATTTCCCGTATTTACAGCCTCCAAAAATGCCGTAGAGTTTGTGGAATAATGCCTGTATTTATTATTATAAAATTCTTTTACAATCGGGATATAGGTGCCTAATTTACGAACGGAATATTGATATTCGATACTTGCATTCGGATTTGCACCTTTTTTTATCAATATTTCGGCATTTTTTATTATTTCATCTTCGGAATATTTTCCGCTTTCAAGCATCATATTAAATAATGCCAAATCAAGACTGTCGTCGGAAATTTCAATTTTTAACAGGTCAAGTTCACTCTTTGCAACAGTATTTCCTGCCGGAATTGTTCGTGATATTTTCGTTTCCGAATTATTTTCCGAATTTGAATTGCAGAAAGTTTGACTGAAAGCAAAGAAAAAAGAGATAATTAGATAAAGTGTTTTCATAATTTTCGTTTCAAAAATTCTCCGTTTGAAATATTATCTGAAAATGTCCCGTCCGAAAAAATAATTTTTCCGTTTTTTATAACAGTTTCGGGTTTTCCTTTTATTTCGATATTTTCATAAATATTCAAATCACAACTTTGATTGTGCGTTTTAATGCTTATTATTTCATCTGTATTTTGCCAGATTATTAAATCTGCATCAGAACCGACTGCAATTTCTCCTTTTTGAGGATACAGACCAAATATTTTTGACGAATTGGTCGAACTTATTTTTACAAAATCATTTAACGAGATTTTACTTTCAAGAACTCCGTAAGTATACAGAAGACTTAACCGGTGTTCAACACCACCGGCACCGTTGGGAATTTTCCTGAAATCATTTTCTCCGAGCAGTTTTTGGCTGTAATTAAACGGACAATGGTCTGTTCCGACCGTCTGTATAACACTGCCTGACAATGCATTCCACAAATTTTCATTATCAGTTTTTTTTCTTAAAGGAGGACTGAAAACATATTTTGCCGTATCTTTAAATTTTCCTTTAAGTTTGGAATCTTCAAGCAATAAATATTGCGGACAGGTTTCGGCAAATACCGGCAAAGCTTTTTTTTGTGCGGATTTAATTATTTCTGCGGATTTTCTGGTTGAAACATGCACAAAATACACTTTGCATCCGGTTTGTTCGGCATAATTAATAATTTTTTCGACTGCTTTAAATTCGGTTTCGGGCGGTCGGGAAAGAGCATGATATTCGGGATTTACTTTACCTTCTTTAAAATATTGATTACGCAATTTTTCAATATCGTTGCCGAGTTCGGCATGAACGGTTAATAATGCTCCGGCTTCGGCAACTATTTCCATAATTTTCAATAAATCAGTATCTTTCAAACCTATGCTGTCTAAATATGCCGTATAAACTTTGAAAGAGGTAATGCCTCTGTCAATACACTCACGAATTTCATTTTCAATATTTTTATGAAAATCAATCGGTGAAACGTGAAATGTAAAATCGGTAAGACAATTTTCGGCTTCTCTTTTTCTTTCAGCCAAAGCATCGGGCAAGGGTTGGTTCTTTTTCGGAGTAACAAAATCTATAAGAGTTGTAGTTCCTCCTAACAAAGCCGCTTTGCTGCCTGTATAAAAATCGTCGGCGGAATATCCGGCAAAAGTCGGCAGGTGCATGTGAACATGCGGGTCGATGCCTCCGGGAAAAACGTATTTTTTTTCTGCATCTAAAATATCATAATCTGTTTTTTTTTCAATATTCTCTGAAATATACGTTATCTTACCGGCTTCTGCAAGAATATCGGAAAAATATATTCTTTCCGATGTTACTATTCGTGCATTTTTTATCAGAAGTTTGTTCATATATTACTTTTTAAGAACTTTTAAATAAGTTCCGTCTTCTCGTTTTTCAAATCCTATTTTTCTGAGATATTTAATATGGTTTGCCGATTGCGGAAAAACGATTATCTTTTCAATGCCGTCATCTAAAAACCTGTTTTTTAATCTATTATACAGAAATTTTGCATTTTTATAATCGCGATATTGCGGAACGACAAAGTCCAGCCCTACTTTCAACGTGGTTTTATCAATTTTGTGTGCCAAAAAAATTCCGGCTACGTTCATATTTCGCAAAACAAAAAAACTTACGGTATTTAAATCAGGTTTATATTTGAAACCCGGAAAGAATTTCTGAATGTCTTTATCATAAAAATCAAGAAAGCTTAACAAGTATTTATTACTTCCTCTTACCTCCAAAGTCGTAAAAAGCTCTTTTTTAGTGTATATTCTGACTAAATAAAACATATCCGTAAGAACTATAAAACCGTTTAAAATAGCAACGGGATATGCTTCTATTAAAATTCCGTATATAGTAAACAGTGCAGCACCTGTCATATTTATCCATCGAAATTTAACAATTGAATTTAATGTCATTGATACGGCAATTATAACCGATGCGACATAACCGATAATTTGAAGTGTGTCCATATTTTAATATAAATTATTAATTTTGAATTATAAATTTTAAATTATGAGTTTTTCATTTTTTTCCAAAGTTTTTTTGCTTGTTCTTTTGCAAATTCCAGAGTTTCTTTTTCGTTTACGGTTTGAACAATTTTATTTTTTACAATTAGTTTTCCGTTTGAAATTACGTGTTGAACATCATTTGCACTGAAACCGAATACAAAATGTCCGAGAAAATTTTCGGAATTAATCGGTGTGGGAGAATTGTAATCAAGAATTACGAGATTATTTTCCGAGTCGCCTTTAAAATTATTTTCTTTAAGGTAGTTATGAATATTTCTGAAACGTTGATATGCCCCGGGATAATCAATTGTATCAAATCCTTGCCCGACAAAAAATGCTTGTTGTGCCGAACGCAGCATATCGCTGTGCATACCGTCGGTTCCAAGCATTATTTTTTCACCGAGTCCGTTGCCGTTAAAATAACCTACATTGTTATTTAAGTTACTTTCAACATTTTGCACTACCCAAGCATTTGAATTTCGAATAATATTTTTTTCATTTTCTGAAAGGTGAAGACAGTGTCCGAGTATTGTTTTTGAAGAATTTAAAACATCGTAATCTGCCAGCCGTTCGATTACCCGTTTTCCGTAATTAATAAGTGAATGGTCTTGGTCGTAACGGTCTTCGGCAACATGGATATGAAATCCGCTTTTGTATTTGTGCATTAAATCGGCTGCCTTTTTCATCGTATTGTTACCTACGGTAAAAGAGGCATGTAAGCCTATAAGTGCTTGTCTGTTTTTTATATAGTTTTCGGTTTCGGCTAAGCCTTGTTCTGCTCTCTCCTGCCCGTCTCTGTCGGTAATTTCGTAACATAAAAGATGGGAAACCCCTACTGTTTCAAAAGCTTCTGCTATAATTTCCAAAGAGCCCTCTATAAAATAAGGAGATGCGTGATGGTCGACTGCGAATGTTGAACCGGCTTTTGCACAGGCAATTGCTGTTGATAATGCACTTGCTTCAATCATATCTTTGTCCAAAGACTTATCCAAAGTCCACCAAACATATTTCAGAATTTCATAAAAGTTTTCGGGATTTTTTTTCGGAGCACCCATTCCTCTTGCCAATGCCGAATATACGTGATGATGTCCGACGGCAAAAGATTTTGTAACGATTTTTCCGTTACAATCTAAAATTTCGTAAACAAGTCCTTGTGAGCTTTTAAAACTCGCAGGGTCTTCTCCCGAGAAATACAGTTTTCCGTTTTCTCCCTCTTCTACAAGTATATCCGTTTGTTTAAATTCAAGTGTTTGCCAATTAATAAATGTTGCATTTTTCAGAAGTATCATACTTTATATTATTTTTTTTAAAATATTTTATCAGAAACGTTTTGTATAGAAATGACAATAAGGTTTTGTCCCTTTGTTTTGATAGTAATCTTGGTGGTAATTTTCAGCTT
>CAMZKI010000191.1 GCA_947311125.1 uncultured Chlorobiota bacterium | reverse complement strand
TTTTTTCTTATTCGGTTCGTAAAGGTACTCCGGCAGAGAAAATGCAAGGGAAGGTTTCCGGAAAAGGAATTAAATACAGAAGTGAACGGCTGCATCAATTGTCTGATTTGAAACATTTCAACTTTTATATAATTTTCCGTAAAACCGAATATTGAATTTCTGTGTTTTGCTCCTTCAAACAAAACTTTATGCTCTGTTCCGACAAACTTTTTATAAAATTCGAAATGTTTCAAATCAGACAATTGATGCAGCCGTTCACTTCTGTATTTAATTCCTTTTCCGGAAACCTTCCCTTGCATTTTCTCTGCCGGAGTACCTTTACGAACCGAATAAGAAAAAACATGCAAAAATGAAATGTTCAAACTCTCCAAAAACCGATAAGTCTCTTCAAAATCACTTTCTGTTTCACCCGGAAAACCCACAATAACATCAATACCGAGAAAAGCATCCGGAATAAGTTTGTTTATCTTTTCAATTTTTCGGCGAAATAAATCTGTATTATATCTTCGTCTCATTAATTTTAAAATCTTATCGCTGCCCGACTGCAAAGGAATATGAAAATGCGGTAAAAACTTCTCTGAAACTGCAGTAAATTCAATAATTTCATCCGTTATTAAATTAGGCTCTATCGAAGATATCCTGAAACGTTCAATTCCTTCAACTTCATCAAGTGCTTTTATTAAATCAAAAAAGGTTTCATCGGTTCCTTTTCCGAAATCGCCGATATTTACACCGGTTAATATAACTTCTTTAAATCCGAGTTCTGCAATTTTTTCAGCTTGCCTAACCGTTTCAGCTACAGAATTACTTCTGCTCTTACCTCTCACGCTCGGTATCTTGCAATACGTGCACGGATAATCACAGCCATCCTGTATTTTTAAAAACGAACGTGTTCGGTCACCGGAAGAAAATGCCGGGTCAAATTTTTCTATATCCGAAGTTTCGCAGGAATAAACAACTGTTTCTTTTCTTTTCTTTACAGTTTCAACGTATTTAAAAAAATTAAATTTTTCATTCATCCCCAAAACCACATCCACACCCGGAATTTCGGCAATTTTATCGGCTTCGGCTTGAGCATAACAACCGGTTACGGCAATAAAAGCATCCGGAGATTTTTTTTTTGCTTTTTTTATGGCTTGCCTGCATTTTTTGTCGGCAGTTTCGGTAACTGTGCAGGTATTAATCACTATAATATCCGATTTTTCTCCGAATTTTACTTTCTCAAATCCTCTCTCGGAAAATTCTCTTGCTATTGACGAAGTTTCCGAAAAATTCAGTTTACATCCTAACGTATGAAAAGATACTTTTTGAGGCACCGCTGATATTTACTTAAATAATTTATAAAATCGTGCAAACTTAAGATTTTTTGTTAAATAACTCTCTTCTTTTTTTTATACGTTCTCTTTTCCTTCTTTCTCTTTCTTTCCTTCGCTTTATCTTTTTTATAAAATTCTGTTTTATAAAAACATATCTTACGGAAACGCCTGTTTGGCTGTACCAAGAATTCTCCCCGCCGGCAAAATTAAAAGCAGGTTTATAATCGTAAGAAATAACAAAACGGGCTACGGTAAACTCTGCTCCGGCAACAACGCTCATTCCGTAAGGCGATTCATAAGTTGCCGAATTATCAGTAACAAAACCTTTGTGGAACCCCGCACCGAGATAAACATTTAACCTTTTGGTAACTACAGGAAAATGATGCTCAATCAGCCCTGTCAGCATTAATTCCTCCCTTACCAAACTCGACTGAAATATTACCTCGCTCGTAGTATATTTTAATATTTTTTGCTGAAAAGTTATGCCCCAATCAGTTCCTAATCTTGCTCCGCCTGCTGTAAAATAAGACTGAGAAAACAAGTTTCCGGAAATAAATAAAGATAAAGTAAAAAACAAAAATCTTACTGACATAATACAGTTTTTTTATTTAAAACGCAGATAATAAATTATTGTTATTCGTTTTTATTTAACTGTGCAAACTTATGAAAAAATATACAATCCTTTTTATTGCATCCGTTCAGGTAAAAAAATTAATTTTGCAGAATTTAAATGTTTACGGTAAATAAAAAACCTGCGTCTAAACTCAGGTATTAATTTAATTAAAAAGCCGAATCTTAAAATATTATAAAATTGACACTCTCCGATTTTTCCGATATATATAAAAATCATCCTGTTTTCGAATCTTTCAAAGATTCATTTTTTAAAGACAACATAAAAAATCTGCACCTGAAAGGTCTTTATGCCTCTGCTCCGGCAGTTTTTTCATCCGCTTTGTTAAAAAACGAACAAATACCGTCTCTTTTTATATTTTCGAACAAAGAAAAAGCCGCTTATTTCCAAAATGATTTAAAATATCTTTTGCCTGATAAAGAAATTCTTTTTTTTCCGTCTTCATATAAACAGTCAGTTCTCAGAAAAAATATAAAAAAAATTGACGACGGAAGTATTATAATGAGAACGGAAGTTCTTGATAATATATTAAAGAACGAATCTTTCGTTGTCGTAAGTTATATTGAAGCCCTTTTCGAAAAAGTTACAAGTAACAATGTTCTGAAAAAAAACACTCTTGATTTGGCAAAAGGCGAAGAGGTACCTTTAGACTTTATAAAAGAAATGCTGACGGAATACGGTTTTGAGAAAGTTGATTTTGTCTATCAACCGGGGCAATTTGCCGTAAGAGGAAGCATTGTCGATATATTTTCATACTCGAATGATTATCCTTACAGAATAGATTTTTTTGACGAGGAAATCGAAAGTATAAGAAGTTTTGATACCGTTTCTCAACTTTCAAAAACAAAATTCGACAAAATATCAATCGTACCGGACATACATAATAAAACAGCAGACAAAAATAAAATATCTTTTTTAAAATTTATTCCCGAAGAAACAAAAATATGGTCTGACGATTTTACTCTTTTTTTCGATAAATTAAAGAACATTCCGGAAACGGAAAATTATAATAATCTGATTTCTTACGAAAAAACATTAAAGCTGTTTTCAAATTTTAAAACTTTAGAATTTGCCGAAAAACCTTTTTTCAGCACACAACATTCATTTGTTTTTAATACAAAAAAACATCTGAACCTTAATAAAGATTTTAAGCTGTTTGCAAAACAACTTATTGATTATAAAAAAAACGGATACGAAAATATCATAATTTCAAATAATAAAGCACAAATTGAAAGACTGAAAGAAATATTAAAATCGGAAGAAATAATTGAAGCAACGGGAAAAGAAGATGACGAAAAATATTTACAAAATCCGTTTACGGTTACTGACGGGATTTTAAGTAAAGGATATACCGATAATGACTTAAAATTAAACTGCTACACCGAGCATCAAATTTACGGACGATATCACAAATTCGTATTAAGAGGAGCTACATACTACAAAAATAAAGAAAACCTTACATTAAAAGAACTTAACAGCCTCCGGGCAGGAGATTTTGTCGTGCATTCCGACCACGGTATAGGACGTTTCGGAGGTATGCAAACCGTAAATGCAGGAGGAAAATTACAGGAAGCCGTAAGGCTTATTTACAAAGATAACGATATATTACTTGTAAATATTCATAATCTTCATAAGATATCAAAATACAAAGGAAAGGAAGGAAAACAACCTAAAATATACAAACTCGGCTCGGCTGCTTGGCAAAATATAAAGAAAAAAACGAAAAGCCGCGTAAAAGACATTGCAAGAGAACTGATTGCTCTGTATGCAAAACGAAAACAAGAAAAAGGATTCGCATTTTCGCCCGACAGCTATTTACAGTATGCCCTTGAATCTTCATTTATTTTTGAAGAAACTCCCGATCAGAAAACAGCTGTAGAGGCCGTAAAAAAAGATATGGAATCGGATATACCTATGGACAGATTAGTATGCGGAGATGTGGGTTTCGGAAAAACGGAAGTAGCAATAAGAGCCGCTTTTAAGGCTACGGCAGACAATAAACAGGTTGCTGTTTTGGTCCCTACAACAGTACTGACATTGCAACACTTCAAAACTTTTTCGGCAAGGCTCAAAAATTTACCCTGTAATATCGATTATTTAAGCCGCCTTAAAACACCCTTACAGCAAAAAGAAACTTTAAAAAAATTAGCTTCAGGCGAAATTGACATTATTATAGGAACACACAGACTCGTAAGCAAAGACGTAGCATTCAAAGATTTAGGACTGATGATTATTGACGAAGAACAAAAATTCGGCGTAGCCGTAAAAGAAAAACTAAAATCATTGAAAATAAATGTTGATACACTGACATTAACTGCAACTCCTATCCCCAGAACATTACAATTTTCGCTTATGGGTGCAAGAGATTTATCAATAATAAACACCCCGCCGCCCAATCGCTACCCTATTCATACCGAACTGCACCGTTTCGATAAAAAAATTATAAAAGACGCCATTGATTATGAATATCGCCGAAACGGACAGGTCTTTTTCATTCACAACAGAATTGATACAATTTATCAAATTGAATCGCTTATAAACCGTATCAATCCTCATATACGCACGGCTGTTATGCACGGCAGATTAAAACCGCAGGAAACTGAAAAAATAATGACCGATTTTATTAACGAAGAATTTGATGTTCTGATAGCTACAACAATTGTAGAATCGGGTTTGGATATTCCTAACGCAAACACCATTATAATTAACAACGCTCATAATTTCGGGCTAAGCGATTTACACCAATTAAGAGGAAGAGTAGGACGTTCCGACAAAAAAGCATTTTGTTACTTACTTGCTCCGCCTTTATCCGTATTAACCGACGAAGCAAGACAAAGATTACGTGCTGCAGAAACTTTTTCTGAACTCGGAAGCGGCTTTAACATAGCAATGCAGGATTTAGACATAAGAGGTGCAGGAAATATGCTCGGCGGAGAGCAAAGCGGATTCATTGCCGATATAGGTTTTGAAAATTATCATAAAATATTGGATGAAGCAATTCGGGAGCTCAGAGAAGAAGAATTCAAAGATTTATTTAAAAAAAATAAAAACGGAAAATACTCTGTTGAAAATACTGATTTTAAATTTGTAAATGATTGCCACATAGACACTGATCTGGAAATACGCTTTCCGGAAAGCTTCATAGAAAACTCCGAAGAACGTCTGAGACTATATAAGCGATTAGATACCATTGATAACGAAGAAGTTCTGCAATCTTTTGAAAATGAAATAACAGACAGATTCGGTGATATACCCAAACCCGGAAAAGAACTTATCAACGCCGTAAGGCTGCGAAAAAAAGCCGTAAGCTTAGGCATTGAAAAAATACTTTTAAGAAATGAAAAAATGTCGTGCTTTTTTGTATCCGACCAAAAATCAACATTTTACGAATCGGATATTTTTGATAACATTCTTAACTTTGCGATAAAATACCCGGATAAAACTGCTTTAAAAGAGTATAACGGCAAGCGAATAATGAGTTTTCAAGATATAAAATCCGTTAAAGAAGCCATTGCTGTCCTGAATATTATACGCTGACTCAAACATAGAAAAAATTTCGCCGTATCTTAAAGATACAGCGAAACTGCTTAAAGTGAACCCGGAGGGATTCGAACCCCCAACCTCCTGATCCGTAGTCAGGTGCACTATCCAATTATGCTACGGGTCCGTTTATTCGGACTGCAAAATTAATAAAATAATCTCATCACAAAGATTTTTTCAATGTTTTTTAATTATTTATCCTATTTTACGTCATACTTCTTGGCAGTCTCAGAATGCTTTATATTTTTGTAAGCAGTTTTATCGGTTACATAAAAATAAAACAGTCCGGTTTCAAATAAATTTAATGCACAAAATAAAACGATACGCAGGAATAGACATAGGTTCAAACGCAGCACGCTTAATAATAAAAGATGTATTAGCCGGAGAAAGCTACGATAAAACCGTTCTGAAAAAAAGGCTGTATGTCAGGCTTCCCGTAAGACTCGGTGCCGATGTTTTCGAATACGGAAAAATAAGAAAAAAGAAAAAATCAGATTTTTTAAATGCTCTTACTATTTATAAAAATCTGCTGGATTTTTACGAAGTAAAAAAAAATGAGAGCTTGTGCCACATCGGCTGTAAGAAGTGCTGAAAACGGCAAAAAAATAATTAACGAGATAAAAGAAAAAACAGGAATAAACATTGAAATTATTGACATCAAAGAAGAAGCAAATATCATCTTTGAAACTAATAAATACCACCTTCCTGAAGACAAAACCTTTTTATCGGCAGATTTAGGAGGCGGCAGTCTGCAACTGACACTTTTTAAAAGCAGTGCCTTGTTTTGGTCAGATTCATACAAAACAGGAACGGTAAGAACGCTGAAAAACAAAGTCAGTAAAAACGAAATAAAACGCTTTGAAAACGACCTGGCTGCCCTTATTAAAAATCATAATGACATAAAACTTATAGGAACAGGCGGAAATATTAACACCGTAAGTAAAGTTTGCAGAAACAAAACTGTTTCCCTAAGAATGCTGAAAAATCTCTATGAAGATTTAATCCCGAAAAATATCGATGAGCGTATGGCAAAATATTTTTTCAGACCCGACCGTGCCGATGTAATTATTCCGGCACTTAAAACCTACATCAGAATATTGGAAATAACCGGAAAAAATGAAATTTATGTACCAAAAACAGGACTTGCCGACGGAATTATCAGACAACTTTACGAAGATGATTTTTATTAATTATATATGATATTTAAAAAAATAAAAAGAAACGTATAAATGGAAAAAATAAAAAAGAAACCAAGCTTCTCTCAACGAATTTTAGACGGGATAGAACGAACAGGCAACGCATTGCCGCATCCTGCCACATTATTTGCATTATTTGCCCTGGCTGCTTTAGTTTTCTCAGCTGTAGGATATGCTTTAGGATGGGAAGTTATTCATCCCGGCACCAAAGAAGTTGTAAGGTCGGTAAATTTGCTGTCAAAAGACGGTATTCACCGCATTTTACTTGAGATGGTAGATAATTTCACCGGATTTGCTCCTCTCGGAATTGTATTAGTTGCTATGCTTGGAATAGGAATAGCAGAGCACAGCGGATTAATAAATGCATTCATACGTTTGTTGGTATTAAACTCACCTAAGCATCTGCTCACATTTGTGGTTGTTTTTACGGGCGTATTATCAAATACTGCATCAGACATAGGATACGTTTTACTGATTCCCTTATCGGGAGTTATATTTATTGCCGTCGGTCGCCACCCGATAGCAGGTATGGCAGCAGCTTTTGCAGGAGTATCCGGAGGTTTCAGTGCTAATTTGATATTAGGAACTATTGACCCTTTACTTGCCGGGTTATCGCAGGAAGCAGCTAATATTCTTGACCCCGCATATGAGGTTAATCCTACCGCAAACTACTACTTTATGGTTGTATCAACATTTTTTATAGCCTTTGCAGGAACTTTTGTAACCGAAAAAATTGTAGAACCCCGATTAGGGAAGTATAAAGGCACTGCAAGTAAAGAAGATAATTCTTTTGACAGGCTTTCCGGAAAAGAAAAAAAAGGAGTATATTTTTCTCTTGCCGTACTCACGGTTATTACAGCAATTACTCTTATAGGCATTATACCGAAAGACGGAGTATTCAGAGGTCCCGGCGGAGACATATTGGGTTCGCCCCTGATTCGAGGAGTAGTTGCAATGCTGTTTATCACAGCCGGTGCAATGGGTATAACATACGGCTTTGTTACCGGAGCATACAAAAGCGACTCAGATGTAGCAACAGGAATGGCAACTTCCATAAAAACATTAGCTTCATACATTGTTATAGTGTTTTTTGCAGCACAGTTTGTAGCTTATTTCAAATGGAGTAATCTGGGAATAATTCTTGCCGTTACAGGTGCAGATGTCCTGATGTCTCTTGATATAGGACTTATACCTTTAATGATACTTTTTATTTTACTCTCGGCTGCCATAAATATGGTTATGGGCAGTGCTTCTGCAAAATGGGCAATACTTGCACCGATATTTATACCTATATTTATGATAATGGGATACTCTCCCGAATTGTCTCAGGTTGTATATCGCATCGGCGACAGTGTAACAAACGTTATATCTCCGATGATGAGTTTCTTTGTTCTGATTATCGCGTATTTTCAAAAATACGACCCCAAATCCGGTATAGGAACAATAATTGCAACAATGTTTCCTTATTCCGTTGTTTTTCTTATTTTGTGGATTGTGCTTTTAGTAGTGTGGCTGAGTTTCGGATTACCGCTTGGTCCCGGTGCTGAAATTTACTACTCACAGCCGAATTAACATAAAAAGACTATAAGAAACAAAGCATAAAAAATCATTAATGCCTGTTTTAAAACTGACTGAAGAGCTTATTTTCCCCCACCCTTCTCTTGCAGAAGAGGGAGTTCTTGCCGTAGGCGGAGATTTATCGGCTGAACGTCTGCTTTTGGCATATCAAAACGGTATTTTTCCGTGGTATAACGAAGGAGAACCTATCATCTGGCACGCTCCCGACCCGCGGTTTGTCCTTTTTCCCGAAAAGTTTAAAAAATCAAAAAGCCTGAAACAATTAATAAAAAAAGCAACTTATAACTGCACAATAAATAATGATTTTGAAAATGTTATAAAAAACTGTCGAAACATAAAACGTAAAAATCAATACGGAACGTGGATAAACGATGAGATGATTTCTGCATACATTAAACTTCATAAACTGGGGTTTGCAACTTCCGTTGAGGTTTACAATTCAAAAAACCAACTTGCAGGCGGACTTTACGGAGTAAAACTCGGCAAAGTATTCTTCGGCGAATCTATGTTCAGCAAAGAAAGTAACACATCAAAAATTGCTTTGTCATTTCTTATCGAAAATATTGACTTAAAGCTCATTGATACACAAATTTACACTCAGCACCTTGAAAGTTTAGGCAGCGAATATATTTATCTTGATTATTTTTTAGAGCTTTTAAAAAAATATATCCCTTTAACAATTTGAAAACTTTCTGAAACTTCATAATTTTATGCTTTGATAACCTATTTGTATCTTAAATGAAAAAAAAACATTATCCGACATCTCTGTTCATTCGTTTTATTACTCATATAGTTTTCACTTTGTTTACAAAATATTACGGCATAAAAGCAAAAATGCCTGAAAATGTAAAAAAATTAAAAGCACCTTATCTTGTCTTAGGGAACCATGTCGGTTATTGGGATCCTTTCATTACCGGATATTTTTTGCCCGAATATACGCATTTTGTATCTTCCGATGCAGCATTCCGTAATCCTGTTATCCGTTTTTTTTTGACCAAACTCGGAACTATACCGAAAAGAAAAAGCATAAGAGACATTAAAGTTATAAAAGATATTATTTCTGTAATAAAACAAGGTGAGAACGTAGGAATCTTTGCCGAAGCAACCCGAAACTGGGCAGGCACAACACAAGCTGTTGACCCCTCTGTTGCCAAACTTATAAAAATGTTAAAAGTTCCCGTTGTCGTACCTGTTTTAAAAGGAATGAACCTGTTTAATCCTCGTTGGGCATATAAAATTCGCCGAACAAACGTTGAAATTGAGTATAAATTACTTTTTACAAAAACAGATACCGCAGAACTTTCAAAAAAGAAAATTTACGATAAGTTTACGAAAGCAATTTTTCATGATGAAGTTGAATATCAAAGAAAGAAAATGAACGTAATTCATTCCCGAAAACGTGCCGAATACATAAATCATGCTTTGTATTTATGCCCGAAATGTAAAAGTATTGATAATTTTTCGGTAAAAGGTAACGTTTTTTACTGCCGTTCTTGCGGATATGATATTTATATTAACAGATACGGTTTTTTTGAACGTAAAAGTTTCGGTTATCTGTATTTTGACAATATCAGAGATTGGTTCACTTGGGAAAATAAACAGCTTATAAAATCGATAACAAAAAATATTCAAAAAGAATATAAAGATATTATTTTTGAAGACACTTCGTCAAAAGTATATGTAGAAGCTAAAAATAAAAAAGATTTATTTTTTACGGGATTTGCCGATATAAAGCTTTACACAAACAAAATTGTTATTGATTACACGAACAAAAATAATAAAATAATACTGCTGTTTTCCGATATACAAACTATTAATCCTCAAGTAAATGAGCGATTAGAAGTTTATTATAACAATACAGCATACCGAATAATCGGTAATGAACCGGGTATTTCCGCAATAAAATGGGAAATCGCGGCAAATGTAATATGGAAACTTTCAGGACAATACAATAAACTGTCCTCTTACATAAATTTATAAAAGTTTACATTTAATATACCTCTAAAAATAAAAGACACCTCAAGTATCAAGGTGTCTTTTATTATATTACACTGCCTATGTTTTACCTCAGCAATGTTACACTTCCGTATTTCTTCTCGGGATGTCCGTTTTTATATATTACAGAAACTTTCCAGACATATACATCTTGCGGAGCCAACTTGCCGTCAACATAACCGTCCCATCCTATACAAATATCATTACTTGTAAATATTTTCTCACCCCAACGGTTATAAATCTCAAGCTGATAATCTACTACACCGTATGCCTTAGGATAAAATACATCATTCAAATTCTCTTTATCTACAATATATTTATCTCCGCAAGGATACACTCCTCCGTTCGGTCCGTTAGGATTAGGCGTAAATGCCGTCGGGAAGTCTATTAATCCGCTGTCTTGAACAATAATTGCATCTTTTATAGTCATAGACTCAAAGCAATCGTGTTCACTCCAAACATTCAAAGTTATGTCATAAATTCCGGGAGCATTATACAAATGTTGAGGATTTTCTTCTGCCAATTCCGGATTCGTATCTAATGTAGAACCGTCTCCAAAATCCCATAAATATCTGCTTCCGTAATCGGAATAATTATAGCACGACAACAATTGGTCAGGCAGCATCACAAGTCTCGGAGCAACATCAAAATCAACTACCGGTCTCGGATATACTATCACTGTATCAGTTCTTGTATAATACGGATTACTTCTTGATCCGCATGCATCATTCCAAGCTATAATTGTAGGATGGTACTCGCCGGGGTCATCGTATATAAACACCGGACTGTTTTCTGAAGATACAGTATCCGAATAGTTCGGGTCATCAATATCATAGAATGTCCACAATACTGAATCCGCAAAATAAACTCTGTCATCAAATTCTACAAGTAAGTCCTGGCAACCTTGAGCAATCAGAGAACCATCGTCATAAGAGAACGGACAAGGCGGCAGTACTACCACTGTATCTCTGTAAACTCCGTCACATTGTCCCGTACTTGTTCCTGTAAGGGTTATTACAAATGTCCCGGGTTCATCGTAAGTAAAATCAAATGACCCTACAAAATCTGTATCATATCTATTATGTCCTGCCCAACCGAAATCCCAATAATATGAATCCAAATCTTGAGCACTTCTGTTTTCAAAAGTAAAGGTTGCATTAGGAATACGTCTTTCGTGAGAACCGCCTATACGGAATTCTACGTTCGGAACAGCATAAGCCGTAACGGTTGATGTAAAGGTATCCGTACATTGTGTCTCATAATCAATAGCTACGAGATAAATCGTAAACACAGAATCCGTCGTACCTGTATTTGTGAAATAATGTGTTATGTCATCATTTACATTATACGTTGTTCCAATATAATTATCTTCAACTCTCCAACGGAATTCATCTGGTTCGGTTAATCCGGGATAATAATCCGATGTATTGTTTATTGTTACCGTATCCGGAGCACAGAATGTTGATAACGGAAACTGTCAATCTCGAGATACGGTAATGATAACTTATAACTTACCGCCTATTGCAAGATTTGAAACAATCCCGACAACATTCTGTGCTCCGGATACGGTAACAATAAACAATACATCGGATTATTATCCCGGATTAACCGAACCAGATGAATTCCGTTGGAGAGTTGAAGATAATTATAT
>CAMZKI010000190.1 GCA_947311125.1 uncultured Chlorobiota bacterium | reverse complement strand
TAAGTCTTTCCGCAAGTTCTTTTAATGTTATATTTTCTTTGTATATTTTATTTTAATAATACTAATTCAGCTTCGAAAAAAAGATAATGCTTACAAATTTTTGGTAAAGCGAAATAACGAGCTTACCGAGAAAGAACAAGAACTTAAAGCTGTTAAGGAACAATTAATCCATTCAGCACTAAAAAGGCGAGACCCTGTTTACGATGATGAGAAAAAAGAAGAGTTGTTAGCAAAAATAGAGAACGAATTTGATAAAAATAAAATATACAAAGAAAATATAACATTAAAAGAACTTGCGGAAAGACTTAATACCAATACAAGTTACCTTTCCGGTATTTTTAATAACGTTTATAAAAAAAGTTTTTCGGATTTTATAAATCAATACAGGATAAAAGAAGCTATAGAACTTTTTGAAGATTCTGATTTTGACAAATTTTCTACTGATGCAATAGGTTTTGAGTCCGGTTTTAATTCCGGAAAAACCTTTGTTCGTGTTTTTAAAAAACAAATCGGAGTAACACCGTCGTATTACCGCAAACATAACAAATAAATTTATTTTTCAGGATTATTCCCCCGCAAACAAAAACTGCTTAATTTATAAAATGGGCATTTTTTATTTTTCTCGGGTCATTATAATTGAATAAGTTTATGGCATTTATTTAAATATTAAGCTTATGTCAAAAATTAATGTCCTCATTGCTGAAGATGATTATTTTTCTTCTTTGTTAATAAAAGAATTTTTAAAACCTTATGATATAAATTTATTTTTCGCAAAAAACGGAGAAGATGCCGTAAAACTATGTGATAATAATAAAATTGATATTTTAATAACGGATATTTCGATGCCTAAAATTAACGGTGTTGATTTGATGAAAAAAATAAGAAAAAATAATCCTGAAATTAAAGTAATTGCAGAAACAGCTTACGGAACAAAAGAAAAATTAGACGAGATTAAAAAAGCAGGTTTTGATGCAGTTATTATAAAACCGTATAAAAAAGAAGATTTTCAAAATACGTTTCAAAATATCCAAAAGGTTCTGAAAGCAATAAAAAATAAAAATAGCTATTCAATATTTATTTGAAAGAATCGATTTTATAAAACTTTAAAATTTTATCCTTACCTGAAATTTCACTTCTGATTTATTACTTCCCTGTATCTCATCATAACCGGAGCCTATTACATCTCTGTCAGCATAAGAGAAATTGGCATAACGCAGCCAAATATCAATAAAATCTTTTATAACAGTGTACTTTAAAGTTAAATATGTTCGGATTCCCTGTCCGCTGTATGCGGGAATTGAGTAGCCGTAAAGAATATCGTTCTCGTAAGCATAAATACGGGCATTGTAGGGGGCGTCAAAAAAGGCAATACGGGCATTTATTTTCAAAGGCAATGTCAGGAATTGATAATTTACGTCCTGAAAAATCATCCAACCGTTCTCGTTTTCTGTTTCCGATGTAAAATATTGTGCAAATTCTATTCTGTTTTTCAAGACTAAATTTCGGGAAAGCTTATAATTTATATGAAACCGCAGTTGCTTCTTTTCTGTGGGAATAACGGGCACGACCCCGGTATAATCATAGCTCGAATTTTGATATTTACTTTCTTGTTTATATCGAAGGTAAATATTTACATACCGACTGACGGAATAATCTAATTGCGTAAAAAAGTCAACTCCTTCGGACGGTGCATATGTTCTGAATTTCATCCAGGGAAATTGATATGTATCAAAATATGCCGAAAGCGAAAGTTTTCTGACAGGATGCATCTCGGCACCGAAATACAGTCCTTTTTCATTTGATGTTTTTGACTGCTCACCGAAGCCTGCTGCATAATATGCCTGATAATCTTTGGTGTAATATCGCTGTAAAACAGCCAAAGAAAACTGAGGTGCAAGTTTCATCTGAACAGAGTTAAGCAGTGCGTAGCCTCCGTTACGGCTTATTGCTTCTTCTCCGAAAAAATAAAAGTTTTTATATGACAGTTGATAATCAACACTTGCATTAAGCCCGTTATCTCCCTGAAAATCAAACTGATTGTAAGGTTTTAGATTTTTATTCAAGTCCGAACCGAAGAAATATTGAATATATGAAACCCCTAATCTGAATTTTTCATATCTCCAATTTACGTTCCCTCCGTAAATAAATTCGGATACAGAATGTTTGTCTTGTAATTCGCTGATGTTACGGTGCATTCCGGTTACCTGAAATGATGTTACGCTTTGCACATCATCGGTAAGTGTATCGGTAATATCTATGTTCCCGTCAATGTACTTAAAAGATGCGAAACCTGTTAATTCAAAGTCTCCTAATTTAACGGTTGCTCCGGCTCCTCTCATAAATTTGTTTTCATCGGTTGAAGAGTATTTTCTCAATCCGTCATATTTTTTTCTTAACGACATCACGTAAGACGATTTTCCTTGAGTAATCCCCGTCCATGCAATAAGTCCCTGTCCGAAACGAACCTGATAGTCTCCGAGTGTAATTGTTTTAAAAATTCCGATATTTTTTGCCTCAAGATGAGCTGAATAATAGTCAAACCCCTGTTTTTCATATTCATTGAAGAATGCTTCACCCGGGTCTTTTTCTGCGGTAAACCCTAATTTTATTTTTTGTTTATAGTTAAATTGATATCGTGTATAATATTTAAATTTGTTTCCCAAATATCTTTTATCCGGGTCAACTTCTTCAGTGTAGCCTTTTTGTTCCTGCAGAAGAAACTGAGTTCTTAAAAAAAGATTGTTTCTTCCGTAATTAACGACTTCTTTTAAATCCGGTATTGCTTTATCCTGCTTAGGTGCAACCGTAACAAAAGGCAATATATACTCTATATCTATATCAGAAAAACTTTCAAGCAGCTGCAGTTCGTAAATGCTTTGCATTTCTCCGGCAGTTCGTTGGTATTCCAGAATGTCTTCAATTTGAAAATCGTTCAGAAATTGAATTTTTTCTAAATCTTCGCGGGTTGCCGTATTCAGATTTAAGGGGTTTTGGGCATAATAATAAAGGTCATCATAGAGCTGGGTGTAATCTAACTCTTCATCGCTTGATTCGGCAATTTCTTCGATAAGGTTATCTATTGCCTCTTTATCAACAATTTGAGAAAACGATACAGAAAAAATGAAAGTAAGGCTTATTAGAAGAAACAGTTTTTTATTCATTGTTTGTTTTTAAATAATACGGTAAAATTAATAAAACAAATCGGTTGGAAAAAATATTTAAGCAGACTTTAATTTGTAAACATCTCATCAAATCCTTTTCCGAGTTTGTAATTTTTTATCCGATTTTTGATTTCGTCACTTGTGTAAGGGATGATATTTTCTTCTTTTAATTTTTTCATAATTTTAATTTCAAAAGCACCAATTTTTCCGTCAAGCAAAAAACCGAGAACAAGTAATTGACCTATGCCGAGTTTTAAATCATCGGGCAGTGATTTTACTTTTTCAAGATAATTTTCGGATAATTTATGCTCTTTTTTTATCGGAATTTCAAAGCTTGCTAAAAAATGTTTTGCAAAAATCAAATCGGAAGGGTAGAAGCTTTTTTTGGTAAGGGCGATATATTCAAATGTATCGTAAAGCAGTTTTTTAAAGGTTTCGTTGTTTTGATACTTTTTCTTGAAATGTTCGGCAGTTTTATAAATCATTTTTGATGCTTTCATACGCGTATCGGTTCTTCGGATAATTTGAGCAGAAGCGTAAGCATTCCAGAAAGCGTAAATCGGTATTCCCGCCATATCAACAACTTCTCTTATCGCTAATCGTCCTATAACGCGTTTGATTATTATTTTAAAAATAAAATTTGACAAAAATGCCTTTGCTAAGAAAAGTATTCTCATAAGCAGCAGCCCTGTTTTTGAGAAATTTTGATAAGGATTAATGCCTATTTCGGTATATATTTTTTGGTCTTTATTGAGTGCTGTTTTTACAAGTTTTTCTGTTTCTTCTTTCTTTTCATCGGGATTAAACTTGTATAACGCAGCTATTTTACCTGTAGCTTTAATATCTCCTTTCATTAATAAAATTATTTCTGCTGCAACCAAAATAAAACCGTAAAGAATCTCAAAAGCCGACAGTTTTATCTTATATCTAATAAAAGGCAGAATATATTCCGAGCCGGCAAAATATTCAGGGAAAATATATTGCGGGATATACAGAAGCAGAACTCCGAGTGCTCCGTAAAGCCCTGCAATACATAGAGTTTTTCTGCGAATTTTCTTTACGGCATTTTCGATGTCGGTGTTTAAATCTTTATACTTTTCACCGTAAATATTAACTTGCTTTACGAAATATTTTTCAGCTATTTTATCTGTAAAGTCTTTTATATTCATACTATTTCCGAAAAACTGATATGCAATCTTGGTCGTATATTCTTTTTACTCAGAAATATCATCTTCGTGAAAAAATTCTTTTCTGAAATTTATCAGACTAAGTTGTTTCTCTGCTCTTGTAAAGGCTGTATACAGCCACCGTAAAAATTCTTTATTAATCATTTCTTCCGTAATCCAACCTTGGTCTATGAAAACTTTTTTCCATTGCCCGCCTTGTGCTTTGTGGCAGGTTACGGCATAGGCAAATTTTATTTGCAAAGCATTAAAATAAGGATTTTCTCTTATTTTTTTAAATCTTTTTTGCTTATTTTTTATATGGGAATAATCTTCTTCTATTTTTTTATACAGTTTGTTATTTTGTTCGTATGACAGCGATGCTGTATCAGATGTCAATGTATCTATCAAAATTTTTGCTTTAATTTCGACGTTGCCGTAATCAAAAAACTTTAACACGGCATCGGCAAACCTGTATCCGTATCTCTCCGTATAGTTAGAAACACTTACGACTTCGGCCGTATCGCCGTTTGCTATAAAATCTGTTTCCTCATAATCTTCAGCCCAAAAATAGTTATTTTTAACAACCATTACTAAATCTCCGCCGCCTATCTCATCTTCTTTAAAGTGCACTTTTGCTCTTATTCCTTGGTTAAACCTGTTTGCTCTTTTGTTGGAACGACAAATTATAACGGTTTCTTGTTCTGAATATTTGTGGTAAGCATCGGATATAGCGTCTATTAAGTCGACACCGCTTATTTTTTCAATATCATTAAAATTATCTGTTTTTATTTTAGGAAAGCCTTTAAAAACAGTTCTTTCGTCATACTGTATACTTTTTTTCAGTATTTCACGCAGTTTTGTGGCATTATATAATATTCCGGATTCTTTTTCTTGTCTTACCACTTCTTTCAATTCAAATTCGATAACATCATATCCGTATGTTTCCAAAGTTTTAATATCAAGAGCAGGACTTATCTCCAACTTAACAGGGGGGAGTTGTGCAGTATCGCCCGTAAGAATTAATTTGCAATTCTGCCCGGAGTAAACATATTCTATAAGATCGTCAAGTAATTTTCCCGATCCGAAATTTACGTTTTCATACGATTGGTTTGCAATCATTGAGGCTTCATCAACAATAAAAATTGTATTTTTATGAAGATTAATATCAAGAACAAATTTTCCGAATGCACCGGAGCTTGATTGTTGTCGGTATATTTTTTTATGAATGGTAAATGCTTCTTTCTTTGCATATTTACTTAATACTTTTGCGGCTCTTCCTGTAGGTGCCGTAAGTATTGTTTTTATTTTGTTTTTTTTCAGAGCTTTTACAATTGCAGCTATAATACTAGTTTTTCCCGTTCCTGCATATCCTTTCAGAAGGAATATTTCATTGCTGCTTTTTTCTGTTCGTGTAAATTCAGACAGTTTTTTTATTAGTTCTTTTTGACCTTCTAAAGGCTCAAAATCAAGTTCTGAAATAATTTCATTATAAAGGAAATCACTTAGCATTCGTATTTGTTTAAAATCGTGAAATTAAATTTATTTTTTAAATGTACGGGTATCGCAGGCTATTTTTGAAAATATTTAATAAAAAAATTATTAAAAAAGATATTTTTTTTAAATTTGCAAGCGAACAAAAAAACTAAAAGATAATGACTTTATTCATAATTATATTGATTTTGGCTACAGCCGGTGTTGCATTTATAACTTTTAATGAAAGTTTATCGAAAAATAAGTTGATAAAATACGGTTCTTATATTGTTTATTTCATACTTCTTGAAATAATATTATTTGCAGTTACCGACGGTATAGAGATTCCTTTAACTGTGTTAGGTGTCGTTACAGGCGTAGTAATTGTAGTTTTAATAATAGCAGGTAGTTTTTTTGCATCAACATACAGCAAGATTCTGAAATATCTTTTAAGTTTTATTTTCACTGCTCTTGCTGTTTTTGCAGCATATATGCTTTACGAAAGTATAATGACACCTATAAGATTTAATAAAGAAAAACAGGTAAGATATCAGGCAACGGTTAATGAACTGAAACGTATAAGAACGGCACAAATTGCATTTAAAAATGAAACCGGTAAATATACTCCGCATCTTGATACTTTAAAGTATTTTATCCAAACAGATTCACTGACCGTAATTAGAAAAGAAGGCAGTGTTCCGGATTCAATTTATTTACAGCAGGATAATAATCTGGAAAAAGCAGAACGTGTAGCTCTGAAAATGGGTATTATAAAAAGAGATACATTAAGAATTGCGATTTCCGACACTTTATTCAGAGGATATGATTTTAGCAGGTTCGGTATCGTACCTTTTACAAACGGATATAAATTTGAAATGGATACTGCGACAGTAGATGCCGGAGGGTTAAAAATTAATGTTTTTGAAGCAAAAGTTCCAAACCTTGTTTTATTGAACGGAATGGACAGGCAGTTAATCCTGAATTTAAATGATGACGCAATAAAAAATGACCGTTATCCGGGATTAAAGGTCGGCTCTCTGGAAGAAAATAATAATAATGAAGGTAATTGGGATAAGGTATATGACCTGAAGAAATAAACGATTTAATTATTTGCTGAAAGCCGCAGGTTAACTTTAATAAAACTTGCGGTTTTTTTATATAATGTATTTTTGAAAAATATTAATTAAT
>CAMZKI010000189.1 GCA_947311125.1 uncultured Chlorobiota bacterium | reverse complement strand
TTAAAGATGAACGCTCGGGAGATGCTCTTTTTTATATAAATCCTTTTAATAAAGGAGCAATAGTTACAAAAAATGATATTATGATTTCTTAAGAAGGTCATAATATCATTTTTTGTAACTATTGCTCCTTTATTAAAAGGATTTATATAAAAAAGAGCATCTCCCGAGCGTTCATCTTTAAATACAAGAAGAAAATTTCTCGGAAAATCAACTCCGTAAACAGGCAACCCTAATTTTTGTGCTATATAGATGTAAACAACAGCAATTATCACGTCATTGCTTTTTTTGCTTTCCAAAACCTTGTTCAGATATGATGTTGCAGGATTAATTATGTCGGAAAAATCCGGAATAAATCTATGCACGTCATAAAGGATTCTGTTTATTTTTCTTACTTGCTGTAAACCTGTTAAATACAAATGTATATCCGTTCTTAAATCATTTACGATTCTGTTCAGCTTATCCTCAACATCTTCGTAAACAATTTCCGGATACTGATATTTTGCTATTAAAAATGCTCCGTAAAGCAGATGCTCGTCATTTTCAAGCCAAATCCTAAACTCTTTGTCAAGTTCCCGAAACCTTAACAAGTTAATAATTTCGTCGGCACGTTCTGTATATAATTTATTTTTTAAATACGGTGCCGACAATTTCAAATACGGAATAATTGATTCGTCGGCACTTAAGAGTTTTTCGCGAACGGCATTAAACACCATAGTGTCTTTATCGTCTAAAAGGCTTATCAGTGCTTGTAATTCCGTTTGCTTCATACCGTTTTTTTATGATAAAAGACGATCAAGAACCGTTACCACTAATTTTTCAACGGCAACCTTATAATTCACGCTGTATTCTTTTCGCATTCTGTTTGCGATAATGCTGCAAACAGTCAGGGCATTATGTCCCATAAGTTTCGAGAGCCCCGCAATTGCCGAACTTTCCATTTCATAGTTTGTTATTTTTCGTCCTTCGTATTCAAAGGCAGAAATTTTTTCGTTTAAACTAGTATCTATAGTCTTTAATCTCAAAATTCTTCCCTGCGGACCGTAAAACCCCGGAGCGGAAATAGTCATTCCTTTTCGCATATCAAATCCTATTTTTTCGATTAACTCTTTTGAGGCATCTGCAAAATAGGGTGTTGCTAATTCTTTATCCCAACTTGTATGAGATAAAAAAGCTTTTTGCAAATCTTTATTTCCGAGCTTATCTCGTCCGTCATAAAAATTTAACAACCCGTCAAATCCTATTGATGTTTCGGAAACAACAGGCGTATCAACCGGAATGTCAGCTTGTAATGCCCCGGAGGTTCCTATTCTGACTAAATTCAGTGTTCGATGCTCTTTCTTCGGAATTCTTTCTTTTAAATCAATATTGGCTAATGCATCTAATTCGTTTACAACAATATCTATATTGTCAGTTCCTATTCCGGTTGAAATAACGGTAATCGGTTTCCCTTTATATGTTCCCGTATGTGTTATAAACTCACGATTACCGGCTTTAAAACTGACAGTGTCAAAATATTTTGAAACCATTTCCACTCGTCCCTGATCGCCGACAAGAATAATATTATCTGCAATATTTTCGGGCTTTAAGTGTAAGTGAAATATTGTTCCGTCGCCGTTTAAAATAAGTTCTGATTCTCCGATTCTTTCCATAATCCTAAACATTTAAAATTTGAATAAACCGCAAATATACGGAATTCAAATTTTTAAAGGCAAAACTTTTCCGATATTTTTATGCCGGGCAGAACTTCAATTATGAATAATCAAGCTTAAAATATTAAAATAAATTAAGTTGCTTTTTGGCTTTTGTGTAAAAATCATCAAGTTTGTCCGCAGCTTGCTTTAGAACATCATCTTTTTTTGCAAAACAAAATCTCAATGTTTTTGTATTTTCTTCATTATGATAAAAAGAAGACATCGGTATTGCCGCAACTCCGAACTTTTCTGTTAGCCTCATTGCCAATTGCATATCTGTTTCATCTGTCAAGCCGGAGAAACTTACTGTTTGAAAATAAGTTCCTTGAGCAGGGACTATCTCAAAGCCGATTTCTTTAAGCATTTCATTAAAAAAATCTCTTTTATCCTGAAAAAAGCCGGAAAGTTTCAGATACTCCTCTTCCTTGTCTAAATATTCCGAGACGGCATATTGTATAGGAGTGTTTGAAGAAAATACCGTAAATTGATGTATTTTTCTTATCTCTTCGGTAATTTTTTCCGGTGCAACAAAATATCCTAATTTCCAGCCGGTTGCATTATACACTTTCCCGAAAGAAAAAACTAAAATGCTCCTTTCTGCAAGTTCCGGATACTTTGCAATACTGTTGTGCTGTTTATTGTCAAAAATAATATGCTCATAGACCTCATCGCTTAAGATGAAAATTTTTGTGCCGGCAACAACTTTTTTCAGGTTACTTATATCCTCGTCCGAAAAAATTTTTCCCGAAGGATTTTGAGGAGAGTTTATAATGATTAACTTTGTTTTTGAGTTAATCATTTTATTTACTTTTTCCCAGTCTGTTTCAAAATCAGGATAATTTAAACGAACAAAAACAGGTCTTCCTCCGTTAAGGCGAACAACCGGGGCATAACTGTCGTACGCCGGCTCAAAAATAATAACTTCGTCACCGTCATTTACAATGGTTGAAATAACAGAATGTAATGCTTGTGTTGCACCGGATGTTATTGTTATTTCCGTTTCCGGATTATATTTTCGTTTATACAGTTTCTCTATTTTTTGCGACAGCTTTTCTCTTAACGGCAAAATACCGGGCATAGGAGCATATTGGTTATATCCTGTAAGCATATACTTATTAACCAGAGAAATAAGGTCTTTTGAAATTTCAAAATCAGGAAATCCCTGGGACAGATTAATTGCGTTATATTTCTGTGCCGCCTTGGTCATAACGGCAAAAACAGACGTTTTAATATTAGGGTCTTTTGCTCTTATCATTCTGAAAATTTTGAGCTGCAAATGTAAAAATTATTCCCTTTTTTAAAATGTTTTTTTGACAAATAATATAATCTCACAGATTACAACTACATATCAAAATATATAAATATGACAATTGTCATATTTTCAGGTTCAAAAAAGTTGTAGCATTGCAAAATATATAAAATTCCAAGAACATGAACACGGATACCTCACTGACAACTGAAAGGCTCCAAGCGGCTTCTCAGATTTTAAAAGCTATGGCTCACCCTTTAAGAGTAGCGATTCTTAACCTTCTTTCCGACAACAAAAAACTAACCGTAACAGAAATTCATGAAGCTCTTAAAATAGAGCAATCTACTACATCACACCATTTAGGAATTTTAAAAGATAAAGGAGTTTTAATGTCGGAAAGGGACGGTAAGCACTCATATTATTTTCTGAAAAACAACAATCTTAAACATATAATAGAGTGCCTGAATAAATGTACCGACTGTAACAATAGTTAAGAATATTGTTTATATACTAAATAGTTCTTCTGCAAAATAAATGTTCTTTTTTCGTATCTTTGCGAAAAAGTTTAGTAAATGAAAAAAATAAGAGTAACAAAGCAGTTTAATTTTGAATCTGCTCATGCATTGTGGCATTATGACGGGAAATGTAAAAATATTCACGGACATACATATAAATTATTTGTTACGGTTACAGGAGTGCCGATTTCCGACAAAGACGATGCAAAAAACGGAATGGTTATTGATTTCGGAGATTTAAAAAAAATAGTAAAAACACATATTGTTGATATTTTTGACCATGCCGTTATCTTGAATAAAGAAGCCCCTTATCAGGATTTTGTTAAATCTCCGGAAATGTTCGAACGGTTTATTGCAACAACTTATCAACCTACCTGTGAAAATATGGTTTCGCATTTTGCCGAGATTATTTCAAAACATCTGCCTAAAAACGTGAACTTGTTTTCCGTGAGATTATACGAAACAGAAACTTCTTATGCCGAATGGTTTGCATCCGATAACTCTTAAAGATGAATAAACAAGACAATAAACTTTTTCTGCTCGATGCCTATGCATTGATTTTCAGGGCATACTATGCATTTATTAAAAACCCTCGCTATAATTCGGAAGGACTTAATACGTCTGCAATTCTGGGTTTTACAAATACTCTTGACGAAATTTTAAAAAAAGAAAAGCCTTCGCATATTGCTGTTGTATTTGATTATCCCGCTCCAAATTTCAGAAATGAAATATTTCCGGAGTATAAAGCAAACAGAGATGCTACTCCCGAAGACATAAAAAGGTCAATTCCTTACATAAAACAAATTACGGAAGCTTTTAACATACCAATTTATGAAATTGAGGGATATGAAGCTGATGACACAATAGGAACAATGGCTAAAGCTGCAGAAAAAGAAGGTTTTGCTACATTTATGATGACTCCGGACAAAGATTACGGACAGTTAGTGTCCGAAAATATTTTTATATATAAGCCTAAACGATTCGGAAATGCGGCAGAAGTTCTGGGAAAAAGAGAAATATGTGAAAAATATAAAATAGAAGACCCGAAGCAAGTTATTGATATCTTGGCTATATGGGGCGATACTTCAGATAACATTCCCGGTATTCCCGGAATAGGAGAAAAAACGGCAATAAAACTTATCAGTAAATATAAAAGCATTGAAGGAATATATGAGCATATTAATGAGCTTAAAGGAAAGCAAAAAGAAAACATTATAAAAAGTAAAGAATTAGTTAAACTGTCAAAAAAGCTTGTAACCATAGTTACAGATGTTCCCGTTACTTTTGATTCTGCGAAGCTGAAAAAAGAAGAACCGAATTTCAAGAAACTTAAAGACATTTTCAAAAGTCTCGAATTCAGGGCACTGGCTCAAAGGATTATTCCCGAAAAAAATACATCTGCAGTTCAGGGAAACTTATTCGGGATGCCGGAATCCCCAAAAACGGTCTCTGAGCAAAATAAAGACTTTAACAACATCGAAAATATTGAACATAATTATGTAAAAGTTGACAGCGAAGAAGATTTAATTCGGCTTATTTCAAATCTTGAAAAGCAAAAAGAATTTTGTTTTGATACGGAAACAACCGGAACCGACCCGCATATTGCCGAAATTATCGGAATTTCCTTTTCTTACAGAAAATATGAAGCTTTTTATGTTCCGCTTTCATCCGAAAACAAAAAAGATATTCTGAAAAGATTAAAACCGGTTTTGGAAAATCAGTATATACAAAAAACAGGACAAAATTTAAAATACGATATTATTGTTTTGTCAAACAACGGAATAAATGTTCGGGGAAGCATTTTTGATACAATGATTGCACATTATTTACTGCATCCGACAGGCAGACATAATATGAATGCAATGGCAGAGATTTATCTGAACTACAGTCCTGTTTCAATTGAGACACTGATAGGAAAAAAAGGAAAAAATCAGCTTTCAATGCTTGATGCAGATGCAGAAAAAGTTGCAGATTACGCTGCTGAAGATGCCGACATAACCCTGCAGCTTAAAAATATTCTGCAAGAAAAAATAAAAAAAGACGAAGAGACTGAAAAACTGGCAAAAGATATTGAATTTCCCCTGGTTTATGTTTTAGCGGATATGGAGAAAACCGGAGTAAAAATTAACAAGCAACATCTTAACAATTACGAAAAAGAACTTCTTGCTAAAATCTCGGATTGTGAAAAAAAGATTTACAAAACAGCCGGTCAGGAATTCAATATTTCATCTCCGAAGCAACTCGGAATAATTTTATTTGAAAAATTAAAAATTACCGAAAAGCCTAAACTTACAAAAACCAAGCAATACGCAACGAACGAAACAGAGCTTCAAAAACTGAAAAACAAACACGATATAGTAAATCTTATTTTAGATTATCGCGGATACTCAAAGCTGCTCTCCACTTATGCAAAAGCACTTCCTTTGCTTATTAACCCTAAGACGGGAAAAATTCACACATCATACAATCAAGCTGTAACATCAACCGGAAGGTTAAGTTCGACAAATCCTAATTTGCAAAATATTCCCATAAGAACGGAAGACGGCAGAAAAATAAGAGAAGCATTTATTCCCTCAGATGAAAATCATGTTTTTTTATCGGCAGACTACTCGCAAATAGAGTTGCGACTTATGGCACATTTGAGCCGAGACAAAAATATGCTTGAAGCATTTTTGAATAAGGAAGATATACATTCTGCAACTGCCGCAAAAATTTTTAACGTTCCGATAAGCGGCGTAACAAAAGATATGAGAACTAAGGCAAAATCGGCAAATTTCGGAATAATTTACGGTATTTCAGCTTTCGGATTAGCTCAAAACCTTGAAATATCACGAAAAGAGGCAAAAGAGTTAATTGAAGGCTATTTTGCAACATATCCGGAAGTAAAGGCATATATGGAAAAAAGTATAGAAACCGGGAGAAAGCAAGAATATGTTAAAACCATTTTCGGAAGAAAAAGGCAGCTTCCGAATATTAATTCAAGAAACTCTCTTTTGCGAAGCAATGACGAAAGAAATGCCATAAATGCACCTATCCAGGGCAGTGCTGCAGATATTATAAAGATTGCAATGATACGCTGCTTTGAAAAAATAAATAATACCGGTCTTAAAACAAAGATGATTTTACAGGTTCACGATGAATTGGTTTTTGATGTTCCGAAAGCCGAAATTGAAGAGGTAAAACAAATAGTAAAAATGGAAATGGAAAATGCCGCCGACTTATCGGTGCCGCTTATTGTAGAAACCGGTATCGGAAATAACTGGTTGGAAGCTCATTGAAAATGAAAGAACAGCTTACAGGGATTATACTTGCCGGCGGAAACAGCAGCAGAATGCATCAAGACAAGGCGTTATTAAAACTTCGGGGAAAGTTTTTTTTCGAAATTCTTTATGATAAACTTAAAAAAATTTGCACAAAAGTTATTATCAGCACAAATAATCAGGAAGTTAAAATAAATGCCGCAAATTGCATTTCGGTTCCGGACATAATAAAAAATGCCGGACCGGGCGGCGGTATTTATTCTGCACTGGATGCTTCGGAAACAGAAAAAAATCTGATCGTAAGTGTTGACACTCCTTTTATTCCGAAAGAACTTTTTGACTTTTTGCTTAAAGCAAACAGGCAAAATTTTGTTGTTACCGTTATTTCCGAAGGAGATACTCTTCACCCTCTTATCGGTATTTATTCAAAGAAATTTACGGATATTTTATTTTCGGAATTAAGTTCAGGAAACAGAAAAATAAAAGATATTATACAAAAAGTGCCGCATAATATTGCAGACATAAGAAAAGAGTCTTTTTATAACGGCCTTATTCTTAGGAATATAAATACGCAGGCAGAATATAATGCAATTTTGAAGCTTTAAAAGAGTAAGACCCGAAATGTTCTGCAAAACGGGCCTTATTACTCAAAATCAAACGTACAAGGAAAAACTTTATTTTTAATCTTCGTATTCTATAAATTCAAAATTAAGCTCTACTATTTCATCAAACTCTTCTCCGGCTTCTATCATATCTTCGTCATCTTCAAAAGAGTACCATTTTATAGTTACAGGCGTTCCGCTTTCGTTAATATCTTCAAGTTTAAAGAATGTATCTAACAGCAATTTTGCAGATGCCGTATTAAAATATTCCATTTTTACTTCAAAAACAATCGGTTCTTGAGGTCCTGAATTTTTATAATCGTCCAACCACTTAATAAGTTGCTGATAAAATTTATCAGCATCTGCAGGAAAAGATCTGCCGGTTATCATAAATTTGTTATTTTCAAGGTCAAAAATAACACCGGGAGTATCTTGTGCTCCTTTTAATTCTATTTTTTCAGGAAACATAATTGATAGTTTTCATACAAAAATAGTAAAACTTTTTATAAAAAAACAAATATTATTCCGGAAAGTAAAATTTCAGTTACAATTATAAAACTATTCGTTAATTCCGGACAATATTTTTTGATATTTTTCTTTGTTTCTTAAGACTTCTTTTGCCGTTTTTATTAATTTACCGTTAACGGTTTCTCGTTTTAAAACTCCTGTTTCGTAGTAGTATCTTTTAATAATTTCTCTTTCAAGAATAGGTATAATTTCTTTTTTAAACTGCAGGAGGGCTTCTTTTTTATTGATAGCCAAATTTCTTTGCAAATCGGCAATTTTATCTGTTACGCTTTTATCGTAATGTTCTTTTTCTGCAACTTCCGCCAGTTTTTTTGCAATTTTACCGGCTTCTGACTGAAATTCGGTTTTTGAATTTAACACAAAAGTTATAAAATTTTGATAATCCTCATTACTGAGGCTGAAATTTTCCGGCTTAGAAATAGTTTTATTTTTAAAATAATACTCGGTACAAAAATCAAATATCTCATAATTATTTATCAGATCTTTTGTAAATTTATTTAAAGAGTCGGGCTTTATAAATACATCCGGGTTTATACCCCCTCCGTCAAACACCGCTCTCCCGTTTTTTGTTTTAAATTCAGAAATAAGAGAATCCGGCACTTTACCTACGCTGCCGTCAGGGTTTCTGTGTGAATAATCAACTACTTGGATACACCGCCCGCTCGGGATGTAATATTTTGCCGTAGTAATTTTTATGCGTGTATTATATTCTACTTTTCTGGTAACCTGAACAAGTCCTTTTCCGAATGAACGTTGTCCGATAATTACAGCTCTGTCTAAGTCCTGCAATGCTCCGGCAACAATTTCGGATGCGGAAGCAGAACGGTTATTAATTAAAACCGTAACCGGCAAATCGGGAAAATCCGGTTCTTTTTGGGCAATATAGTCATAATTCCAAGATTTTACTTTTCCTTTGGTGGAAACAATTTTACTGCCTTTCGGAACAAAAAGATTTACAATTTCAACAGCTTCATTAAGCAAGCCTCCGGGATTTCCCCGCAGGTCAATAATAAGCCCCGACAACTTTTGTTTTTCGCTGAGTTTTTTTAGTTCTCGTTTAAAATCGCTTGCCGCAGCTCTTCTGAATTCATTTAATTTTATATATGCTATATTTTCCGAAAGAATATCGGCATAAGAGATTGCCTGAGAAATAATCTTTTTTCTGACAATAGTTTTTTTAAAAACACTGCTTTGCCCGTATCTTTTTATTTGTAAAGTAACAGTGCTGCCGGGTTCTCCTTTAAGGTTTTTAATTATTTCTGAAATGTTTTCTTCCGTAACGGGAATATTATTTATTGCAATTATTTCATCGCCTATTTTTAATCCGGAGCTGTCGGCAGGATACCCTTTGCGAATATCACTTATAAGCAGAGAGTTTTTAGTTTTTATAATTGCTGCTCCGACTCCTCCGTAGGCACCTGTAGTCATAAGCGTAAAATCTTCTATTTCATTTTCGGAATAGAAAACCGTGTAGGGGTCAAGTTTTTTTAAAAATTCTTTTGTTGCTTCACCTATAAGTTTCGGAATATCGACATCATCGACATAGTATAACCTTACTTCTCTTACAACATCATGAAAAAGATCAAGACTTTTTGCAATTTCAAAGTCGTCTCCGTCATCGTAAATTTTAAATGCGGACAAACCGGTAAGAAGGAGAATTAATAATCCTGATAAAATAAAATTTTTATTATTTTTCATAATTTGCAAACTATTTAAAAGCGGGTATTCCGGTAATGTCATTCCCGGTTATTAAAAGGTGTATATCATGGGTTCCCTCGTAAGTAATAACTGACTCAAGGTTCATCTTATGACGCATAATCGGGAAATCGCCGGTTATTCCCATAGCACCCAGAATTTGCCTGCTTTCTCTTGCAACTTTCAGAGCCGTATTGACATTATTTCTTTTTATCATTGAGATTTGTGCCGGCGTTGCTTTATTTTCATTTTTCAATTGCCCTATTCTTAATGCCATAAGTTGAGCTGCGGTTAAATCGGTAAGCATTTCGGCAAGTTTCTTTTGTGTGAGTTGAAAAGATGCAATCGGCTTATTAAACTGCTTTCGTTCCTTGGAATATTTCAGGGCCGTATTAAAACAATCAAAGCCGGCTCCCAAAACACCCCATGCAATTCCGTATCTGGCAGAATTTAAACACATCATAGGACCTTTTAGTCCGGAAATATTCGGCAATAAATTTTCTTTAGGAACTTTAACGTTATCAAATACTAATTCTCCGGTTACCGATGCTCTCAAAGACCACTTTTTTAAGGTTTCAGGTCTTGAAAAACCCTCAAAATCTTTTTCAACAATCAGTGCTTTTACTTTATTTTCCTTGTCTTTTGCCCATACTACGGCAATGTCGCAAACAGGAGCGTTCGTAATCCACATTTTAGCCCCGTTAAGCAAATAAAAGTCTCCTTCGTCCGTAAATTTTGTTTCCATACTCCCCGGATCTGAGCCGTGATTAGGTTCTGTAAGACCGAAAGCTCCGACATGTTCTCCCGAGGCTAATTTAGGAAGATATTTTCTTCGTTGTTCTTCTGTTCCGAATTTAAAAATCGGATACATAACCAAAGATGTCTGAACGGAGGCTGTTGAACGAATTGACGAATCTCCTCTTTCAAGTTCCTGCATTATAAGACCGTATGTTATTTGGTCAAAACCCGAGCCTCCGTATTTTTCAGGAATAAAAGAGCCCAAAACTCCGAGTTCTCCCATTTCTTTTATTAAATAAACAGGTGATTCGTGTTTATGGTTTGCGTTATCAATAATCGGCAGTACATTTTTATCAACCCAAGCTTTTACAGAGTCTCTTATAAGTTTTTGCTCTGTTGTCAGTAATTCATCAATTTTAAAATAGTCTGTTATCATTTTTAAAAGCTAATGTTATCATACAAAGAAAAAAAAAATGTGTAATTTTACAATCTTAAAAGCAGATTAAATTTACGATAAAATGGATTTTTTTTCAAATGAAGGTGTTTTCGTATTATATTTGGTCTGTTTGTCATTAATTGCTTACGTAAAAAATACAAATTCGGGATATATTAAGAATATTTTATTTGCTTCCGTTAATTTTAATACGGCAAACCTTATTCTTAAATCAGGTATAAACAGAAAGAATATAACGAATATTTTTCTGTCTTTAAATTTTTATTTTTCCTTTTCAATATTTGTTACGTTTGTATCCGTTTATTTTTTTAAAATTTCGGACTTAGAAAATATATATTTCATTACTGTTGCAGCCGGAATTTCTGCCTTTATTATTATTTACCTTAATGCCGGCATCAATGTATTATTCGCTTACATTTTTAATATTCCGGATATATCTGAAAAAACGAATTATAACAACAAAATATATTATCGTTCTGCCGGAATAATACTTCTTGTTATTAATATTTTAATTTCTTTTACCTCTATCGAAAAACTTGCTTTATACTCGGGCATATTTTTTCTCGGACTTCTTTATTTATTCAGATTTTTTCGTTTCCTAAAAATAAATTTTTCGGAACACAGATATTATTTCTACTTGTTTTTATACCTTTGCACCGTTGAAATTATACCGGCTTTGTATATTTTAAAGATTTTAGCCCTTAGTATTAACGCAACTAACTGATTACTAAACAGAAATTAAATTCTTAAGTTTTGAAAATAAAAAATATTTTAATTTCACAACCGGCACCGCAAAATGAAAAATCTCCGTATTTTGACCTGGAAAGAAAATACGGTGTTAAAGTAGATTTCAGACCTTTTATTGAAGTAAAAGGTTATGATATCAGAGAGTTCAGAAAACAAAAAGTTAATATATTAGAGCATTCTGCAGTAATTATGACAAGTAAAACAGCTGTTGATAATTATTTCAGAATTGCAGAAGATATGAGGTTAACGATTCCGATTACAATGAAGTTTTTTTGTGTAACGGAATCTATTGCTTATTATCTTCAAAAATATATTACTTACAGAAAACGAAAAATATTTTTTGCTCATAAAACTTTTGACGAGCTGCTCGAAATAATGTCAAAACACAGGAAAGAAAAATTTCTTCTTCCTGTTGCAAAAATTCATAAGCCTACAATTTCCAAAAAACTTAAAGCTGCCGGATTCAGTTTTTCAAAAGCTGTTATGTATGAAACAGTGAGTGCTGATTTGTCGGATTTATCAGATATACACTATGACGTGATTGTATTTTTCAGTCCGATAGGAATAAAGTCGTTATTTGATAATTTCCCGGATTTTGAACAAAACGGACGAATTATTGCTGCTCTGGGAAAATCTACTGCTATTGCGGTAAAAAAAGCAGGGCTCAGGCTCGATATAAATGCTCCGACAAAGGAATATCCTTCTATGACAATGGCAATTGAAAAGTTTATATTAGAAAATAATAAATGACATCCGGAAAAAAATCATTTTCAAAAGAGGAACGTCTTAAAAGCAGAAAAGAAATATCCCGAATTTTTAAAAACGGGATATTTCTTTATTCGGACAGCTTGTCTTTAGGATATACATATTCCGAAAAGAATAAGTTTGCCGTAAGTGTTCCTAAAAGGTTGTTTAAGTCGGCTGTTGTCAGGAATAAAATAAAAAGGAGGATAAGGGAGAGTTATCGTTTAAATAACAACATTCTTCATAATTATTCAACAAAATTCGGTCAACATTTTAATGTTTTGATAATTTACAAACATAATACTCCTTTACCTTATCAAACGATAAGGGAAGAGCTTGTTTTTTTATTGGAAAAACTTATTGAAACAAATAAAAAAAGACCGGAATTTCTTTAATATACAAAACTTATTCTGAAAACAGGGTTTGAATAAGGTGTTTTTTCATCTTGCAAAACATTATACAGTAATGTAGTAATAATTGCAAAGCGTTCTCCGGCTTTTTGGTACCAGCCGACACCCAAAGGCATTCCTTGAATAAAAACTCTTTCTCCCGTATATTGCCCCGTATAAATGTCGTAATCAGAAATATTCAACATTTCATATTCTCCGGTAAGGAACATATTCGGCGTAACATAAAACCGAGAAAACAGTTTTCCGCCGTAAATATGGTCTGAGAACCCGTAAAAATTATTGTTTTTAATATATGAATAATACAAACCTACCCCGGCGTCTGTTTTTTCGTTAATTCGGTATCCTATTTCAGGTGTAAATTTTATAACCGTAAGTGTCCCGAACTGCAAACCGAAACCTCCTCCGAAAAATACTTTCTCACTTAATCCTCCGGGTTGTTTAATGTCTTGATATGTGTACGGATCATATTCCTGAGCAAAAGATAACAGGTAAAAAGAGATTGATAAAAAAAGTATTAATGTTTTTTTCATATTATTAACTGTTTTATAAGAAAGAAGTCTTATTAATTAAAACTCTAAATGCCTCTTCTTTTTACTTTCGTATATATCGTCAACCGTAACCAAAATACCTGTTTCTTCTACATTGCCAAAGTGTGTATTAATTGAAGTTCCGAAACATTTCATTGTTCCGGATAAACTCATATAAGAATTAATTAAAGGCGGGATATTTTCGCCTCTTGCCCGAACTTCTTTAGACAATATTTTTTTATTCTCATCAAAGTCGTGTCCTTCAAAATATTTAGCTAGTTCTTCTTCAGGGTGATGGTAGCCTAAAGGATTAATGGGATATACCAAACGTTCTTCATCTTTAAAATGATAATTCATAAAAAACAGTATCAAATCTCTGGAAAATTTATCAAAATGAGTGTACATCGTAACTTTTCCGAAAAAATATTTTACGTTAGGATTGTATTTTACTAAAGCACCCAGTCCGTCCCACAAATTATCAAGTGCAAATAATGTTTTTCTTCCTGCATTTTTCGACTGCATTTCCGGGCGAACAAATGAACGACCCAGCTCTATGGTATAAGGCAGATATTCTTTTATGAACTTATCTGAAAATTTTAACAGTCCCTGCGTTGCCAATTTTAGTCCCGAATGATGCTCGGTCGGAATTTTATTGAGGTTTATAAATCGGTAGCCGCCTAATATTTCCTGTTCCTCTTTATTCCATACAATTAATTGCCGATAAGGAATTTTCGCTGTATCGTATTGGTCTATATCTGCTTCTTTTCCTGTTCCTCCGCCGGCATTTCTGAAAGTTATTTCACGGAGTCTTCCTATTTCTTTCATCAAGTTCGGCGAATCGTGTGCTGTGCAAACATAAATGGCATTATTACCGTAATTGGTATAACGCATAAACTTATCTTCTGTTAATTCTGATAATAAAAGTTCTTTATCTACCGGAGGTATAATATCTTTCATATTGCATTAAACTGTGTTCATTATGCAAAGTTAAATAAAAATATATTTATATATTATTTTTGTTATTCGTAAAAGTATTTTTTACGGATGAAATTCCGAATTTATATTTTCGGAAATTTTATACACGTGGTCTTTAATTTTTTGTGCCCACTCCTTTTCCTCAAAATCAGAATTAAAAACCGTGTAAGAAATCGGTTTGCCTATTTTTATCCGATAAACAGTATTTCGTTGTTTAGTAAGTTCCTGCGGCAACAGGAACAGTTCCAAATTGGGTTTTATTCCGAACATTTTTCTGATACGTGCAACGGTGTAAAATTTATTACTTAGTTTTCCTGAAATATAAACGGGAACAATGTCTCTTTTATGCTTAACAGCTTGAGTTATAAAGGCTTTTTTCCATTCAAGATCTCTTATAATTCCTTTATGTCTGCGAGAAACCATTCCGGCAGGAAAAAAAATAACCGGGTCATCAGATTCAAAAATATTTTTAATTTCTGCCAAATGCTCTTTTCCTGTTTTGCCGTATTTATTTACACCCATAAAAAAATCATTCAGGTTTCTTATATTCAATAACAGGTCATTCACTAAAGCCTTGGCTTTCCCGTATTGTTTATAACAAGTATCTATTATAAGCAACCCGTCAAAACTGCCGGCAGGATGGTTTGCCGCTATAATAATTCTGCTTGTTTCGGGAAAGTTTTCCAAACCTTCTGTTTCTGCACGAACATTAAAATATTCAAATGCTCTTCTCAGAAATTCAATTCCGTAATACTCATTATTTAGTTTAATAAATTGATTAAGTTCGTCCTGACGTATGACTTTCTTAACGTAATTCAGGACAAATTTCGGAAGACGCTTGTAAACTTTAGGATTTTTCTTCCTGAAAACATTATGTATGTCTATTAAGGGGGTTTTATTATGTTCCATAAAAGTCTCAGTAATACTGTTATCGTAATAAAAAACTGTATTTAAAAAAGAGTTTGTTATACCCTCTTTACACCCGATGAAGGCGTCCGGATATAAACAGACTCTGTGGGAATATTTGCGTAAAAATAGCGGATTTTTTTATTCCCCGAATTAATTTTATAAAGAATTTTGCTGATAACAAAAAACCCTGAGAGTTTTAAAAACCCTCAAGGTCTGCATTGACATTTAAAATTTTCGGTAATTTAAAACGGGTATTTATTTTCTTCAATAATTTTATCGGCAATTTTTCTTCTTGCCGCAATTACGTTTACACCGTCAACTTTTGTAAAGCGTTTCATTCCCGTTAACATTCCCATTTTTTCGTTTCCTTCTGCAAAGGAATTAATTGCATCATCACCGAATTTTTTTATTGCGGCTGCTGCATCATAAATATATACGTCAAGCATTAATTTTTGCAGTTCTATTTTATCTGCTCCTTTCATATGTTCGAGCTTTTCTACTCTAAGCATAAAAGATTCTGCAGCATAAGTCAACATAAGCATATCGGCGGCAGCAAAAAGAAGTTCTTGTTCGTCTTGCAACTTATCCTGATATTTTTGAGCCGCAGCGCCTGCAACCATTAAAATTGCTTTTTTGAAATTTTTGACAGCTTTCTTTTTAAGCTCAAAATAGTCCTGAGTGGTATCTCCGAAATCAGGTATTCCCATCAACTCTTCACCAACGGCTTTTGCCGGTCCCAAAACATCAAGTTCTCCTTTAAAAGCGCGTTTGAGGAGTTCGCCTACCATAACCATCCTGTTAATCTCATTCGTTCCTTCAAAGATTCGATTAATGCGGGAATCTCTGTAAGCACGCTCAACGGGAGTTTCTGCCGAATATCCCATACCTCCGTATATTTGAACACCCTCATCAACTATATAGTCTAAAATTTCAGAGTCCAAAACTTTTGCTATGGAAGCCTCAATAGCAAATTGCCTTAAACCTTCAAGAGCAGCTTTTCCTTTGTCCATACCTTCGGCAATATAGCCCTCAATTGCATCGTCAATATTTTGACTGACTCTGTATCCGAGAGATTCTCCGGCAAATGTTCTTATTGCCATTTCCGCAAGTTTATGTTTTATTGCTCCGAACTGTGCAATAGGAGTTTTAAATTGTTTTCTTTCGTTAGCATACTGAACGGCATAGCTTATTATCCCTTTTGCTGCACCTATTGTTGCGACTCCGAGTTTTAATCTTCCGAGGTTCAATATATTAAGAGCAATTTTAAAACCGTCATTTCTTTCTCCGAGAAGATTTTCGACCGGAACTTTTACATTGTTATAATAAATCTGCACAGTTGAAGACCCTTTAATTCCCATTTTTTCTTCTTCGGCACCTATTGTAATACCCTCCCAAGAGGCTTCAACAATAAATGCGGATAAGTTTTTATCATCTTCTATTTTGGCATAAACAATATGAACATCGGCAATACCGCCGTTTGTAATCCACATTTTTACACCGTTCAGAATATAGTATTTTCCGTCATCGCTTAATACGGCTTTGGATTTTCCGCTATTAGCATCAGACCCTGCTTCAGGTTCTGTCAGAGCATAGGCTCCTATCCATTCGCCTGAGGCAAGTTTCGGCAAATATTTTTTCTTTTGCTCTTCCGTTCCGTAATATAAAATAGGCAATGTTCCGATACCTGTATGAGCAGAAAAGGCTACGGAATACGAGAAAGATTTTCCTATTTCTTCAACAACCCGCATTGATGTTACAGTATTTTGCCCGAAGCCTCCGTATTCTTCCGGAACCGAAACTCCGAGAAGTCCGAGTTCTCCGGCATCTTTGACAAGTTTAGAAAGAAGATTTCTGTCGTGTTTATCCAAATCATCTATTTTAGGCAAAACTTGAGTTTCAACAAAATCGGAAGTTGTTTGAGCCATCATATTTTGCTCTTCATTAAACTCTTCCGGAATAAAAACATCTTCGTATGATGTTTCTTTTATTAAAAATTCGCCTCCTTTTATTGTTTTTTTATTTTCCATTTTTTAAAATTTTAGCAGTGGATAATGTCATGTTGTGTGTTTTATGTGTTATTTGTTTTTTAATTTATGCACAAGACACACAGTTGTTTTTATAATAATTCAAATATTCCAGCACCTCCTTGTCCGGTGCCTATACACATTGTTACCATTCCGTATTTTTGCTTTCTGAGTTTCATTTCATTAAGCAACTGAACCGTAAGTTTAGTTCCCGTGCATCCTAAAGGATGTCCGAGAGCAATTGCCCCTCCGTTTACATTTACGATTTCAGGGTTCAGGTTCAGTTCTTTCATTACGGCTACGGATTGAGAAGCAAAAGCTTCATTTAATTCTATCTGTTCAATATCATTAAGGTTCATACCGGCATGTTTAAGAACTTTGGGAATTGCTGCAACCGGACCTATTCCCATTTTATAAGGCTCTACTCCTGCAACCTGATAGTCAACAAGTCGTGCAATAGGTGTTAAGTTATACTGCTTCAGTATTTTTTCTGACACAACAAGCATAAATGCAGCTCCATCAGACATTTGAGATGAGTTACCTGCTGTTACACTTCCGTTTTGTGCAAAAACGGGTTTTAAGCGAGCCAAGCCTTCAATTGTAGACTTTCTGGGACCTTCATCCGTATCAACGGTATACTTTCTTTTTTTAGCTTTACCGTCTTCAAAATAAGTTTCCTCAACTTCAACGGGAGCAATTTGACCTTTAAATTTATCCTCTGAAATTGCTTTAAGAGCTTTTTCGTGTGATTTTAAAGCAAACTCATCCTGTTCTTCACGAGTGATATTATATTCTTTTACAACGGCTTCGGCAGTTAATCCCATTCCGTGCCACCAATCAGGATGTGTTTTAGCAACGGTAGGGTTAGGAATACTTCGCCAGCCGCCCATTGCTATGAGAGACATCGTTTCAGCTCCTCCGGCAATAATGATATCGGCTAATCCTGCACGTATTTTTGCTGTTGCAATTGCGATAGTTTCTAATCCGGATGCACAATATCTGTTTACCGTAGATCCGGGAACCTCAATTGTGTCCAAACTCATCAGAGAGAGCAGTCTTCCCATATTTAAGCCGCTTTCAGCTTCGGGAAACGCATTACCTACAACTATGTCGTCTATTCTGTTTTTTTCGATTTGCGGAAAATCGTTCATAAGGTGTCTTATAACGGCAACAGCGATATCGTCAGGTCTTGTAAACCTGAATTTTCCTTTTGGAGCTTTGCCTATTGCCGACCTGTATCCGCCTACTATATATGCTTCCATTTTTTTAGTTCTTTAGTGTTTAGTTAATTTCTGAGTATTTTACCTTTGGTAATTAAACTTTGCATTCTTTCAAGTGTTTTCTTTTGCATACAAAGCTCAATAAAAGCCTTGCGTTCAAGTTCCAATAAGTATTTTTCCGTTACTTCAGTCATTGCTTGCGAAATATCACCTCCGGAGATTACATATCCGAGTTTTTCGGCTATCAATTTATCGTGTTCAGACATATATCCTGCTTGTGTAAATGAATCAGCACCTACAAGCCAAAGACCGTGAACTTCTTTCCCGAGAACTTTTACGTTATTTCGCGGAGCAGGCTGTGAGTACCCTTTTTCAACCATCTGCAATGCAACTTTTTTGGCATAAGAAAGCTGGTCAACCGAGCTTACGATTACTTCGTCAATACCTTCACGCAAATAACCTAAGTCGAATGCTTCGTAAGCCGAGGTTGATACTTTTGCCTGTCCGATTGTAAGATATCGATTTAAAAATTGATTTGTGCGAATGTCTCCGTCTTTCAATTCATCGCCCAGACGTAAAGCAAATTCTTTTGTTCCGCCGCCGCCGGGAATTACACCGACACCAAATTCAACAAGCCCCATATAAGTTTCGGCATGGGCGATAACTTTGTCTGAGTGCATCGAAAGTTCGCAACC